>DATLVQ010000606.1:0-10838 GCA_035577325.1 Bryobacteraceae bacterium
CTCAAAAGGTAACCCCGGGGGCTTTGCTCCCGGCCGATGCGGTTCAAGACTTTCGTTCGAAGTGGGAGAAGATCCAGTCGGGCTTTGTTGATGAGCCGCACAGCGCGGTTGAGGAGGCGGACCGGTTGGTCGAAGCGGCCAATAAGCGCCTCTCGGAAGTCTTCGCCGAGGAACGCGCGAAGCTCGAGCGGCAGTGGGATAAAGGCGCCGAAGTTTCCACCGAGGATCTGAGAATCGCGCTGCAGCGATATCGCTCATTTTTCGATCGACTGCTGTCCGTTTAGGTGAAAGGAATAACAAGGCTGCGCAGAGACGCGAGCCTTTGTCGCGCATAGTCGCGCATCTGTTTGTGTTTGTGCGCGGCCTTGTTTTATTCCTCCATGGTCGAGAGCGATGCTGACTGGGGGTTGTTCTGCGGTTTCTTTGGTGTAGGTCTCAAAAACTCAAGACCGAACCGCAGCGGAAGATCGCCCTTAGCATGGACGCCCCATGGTAACGCGGCTTGCGCGAAAGCCGATTTGGAGGCTGGAAATCACCAATCCCGTTAATGTTAGGCGGCTATGCTCCATGTTAAGCGCCTATGCTCTACAAAGTCGTCAATGTGACACTTGTAGACGCCGCCATTTTGAAATAGAACATACTTGTCGTCTACCACCATGATAGGACCGATGTGATCCGGGATGAAATGATCGAATTTGGCGGGTAGAAAGGGCAGGCGCAAACCGGCAAGGACGAAGAAGATGCCAGCGAAACTCTCTGCGTGGCACGAACGGAAGACTGGTTCCTACGCTGGGCGATAAAGGAGGAAGGGCCATGGCAACATCAAGCAAGGGAAAACGCAAAGTCCACAAGGTGATGAAGGAGCACAAGGAAGGGAAGCTGAAATCCGGTAGCGGGAGGAAGGTCAAGAGCCGCAAGCAGGCAGTCGCGATTGCCTTGAACGAGGCGCGCAAGTCGGGTGCCAGGATTCCCAAAAAGAAAAAGAAGTCCTAGTGCCGTACAGTCCCGCGACTCCGTCCTTGCCTCTTCATGGATGGTTTGAAGTATGGCCGATTTAACGTCTCTACCCCTCCAGCTTGATACCAGGAAATATGTTTGCGGGGCAATCATAGAAACCCCAAGAGGGTACCGCAACAAGTTTGATTATGATCTGCACCCAGCGCCAAACGCTAACGTGGTCCATCGACAGGCCGCGTTGCGCCATCGCACAGAATGATAATCACGTCCTCGAAGTGTCGCCGAATAATGCCGGGCGGTTCTGGCTCGCCATCTCGCCCTGCCAGAACCGCCTCTCCGCGCTTTGCAACGCCCACGCCTCCGCGGTCTGCTCGGGTCACTGTCAGTGCGCATTTGGAAATACGCCAGACGATGCGGGATGGATGCTCTCCCGGTTGCGAACATCGCCGGCTTGGTCAACGCGCTGAGCAGAATTCGCTTAGCCTTGTTTCGACGCGTTCGACCCTATTTCAGCGGCGATCTCCAACTCACTCTGAGCATCTAGACGAATTTCGGGCTCGAAGGCCAATATTGCAACATCGCCGCTGCGCGATACTTTGGGGCGAATCACATTGCCCGCTATGGAAATTCGGACGTCCCGAGATACCATGCGGGCCGGCAGATGCAGCCGCCCGATAGCCAGCTGCCCTTCTAGCACCCTGACTCCCGTCCGCACCCTCTGCTTCGTATCCGATTGGGCGTACATCCCCCAAGCCGCTGGCGTGCACCAGAACGTGCGGAACGGATTGGTAGCAAGCTTCGGAAGAAAGGTCAGATCCTTCGATACACCCGAGTAGTGAAACCCGGAGAGGGCCAGAACCGGCGCCCAACTGGCCATCGCGCGCGCATAATGGTGGCCGCATTCTGCTTCGTCCCACGGATTGCGGCGTTCCCCGTCGTAGCGGCGGCGAATATTCTCAATCAGCTCCAGCCCTTCGGCAACCATCCCGCGGTAAATCATCAGCGTCGCCACAGCGTATTCGAAGCCGGTCATGACTTCCGAAAAGAACTTCATCGGAATTTCCGGCCGTTTCCCGCGGGGGAAGGCACAAATGGTCAGAGCGGCTTCGTCATTCAGCGCGTAGACTCTCTCCGTACACTCGTGGTCATACAGCGACCGCTTGTAATTGTACTTATAAATGGAGGCAAGAGCGGCCCGCGCATTCTTCCGATCCACTAACTCACCTAATCCGGCGATCTCGGCCAGGTATTGCCCGACGAGCTGATCCTCCATGCAGCCTTCTCCTACTTGATACTCCGGCTCTTCCGGATTGGGGCTGCTGCCTCGCTCCAATAGCAAACCCTCGGCGATGCGATCTCCCGGCATCCCCTGGATCTTCTGAATGTAGTATTCGCCATTAAAGAGGTTCTGGTCGATCCACCGGCTCCCACGGCTGAACAATGAGCGATACTCTTCGGCCGATGACTGATCGCCAACCGCCCGCGCCATCTCCTCGCCGGCTCGCAGCGCGCCCAAGTACCAGATCCCGCACAGCGGATTAGGGCCGTACAGTGCGATGTCGTAAGTGTTGTGCTGGGCGCCTTCCATGACTCCATCGCGATCGGCATCCCATCCACCTGGAACCCATGAGAACTCGAGCGCCTTCTTCGCCATGGGCCAGAGTCCACGCAACCAATCTGTGTCTCCGCTCAATTGCCAATCGAGGTAGAGCTTGATGATCGAGCCCATCTGGCCGTCGGCTGCGGCGAAGCCGTAGAATTGCTTGCCTGCAGGCAGCAGGTGACGGAAGTCCATCCTGCCCTGCTCATCGGTAGACAAAGCGAAAGCGGTATTGCGCAGCGACCTGGACAAGGTTGGGAACAGGATCGGCGTCGCCAGTTCGTAGTTCCAGACATGCGTGCAGCTTCCCATGCAACAGCCGCCCTGATCGTTCGATCCCTCGAATCCCTGGAACTCGCCATCGGCAGTCCGGAAGCAGGTGGGCGATACGTACGTGGAGAGGTTCGACATGGCAGCGTCCCGAACCGCGCCGGGTAAAGTGGTCTCGCGCATCGCCTTTACAAATTTCTTCGTCCGCGTTTCGAGATCGGCGAGATGGCTGGCTGCATACTCGGCCGCCTGCCAGGCATCGCTGAACCGGGTGCAGTAATGGTTCCCAATAATTGTACGCTCATCCCCTTTGGGCGCGTCCCAGCCACAATGTTCGGGCATACGATTGGGAAAATGCCAGGCCAACACAAACATGTAATCCGCTTGTGCTCGCGGTCCGATCTCCCGCTGCAGACAGAGCGAGCACACGGCGTCTTTGACGGGATGCTCCGGTCCCAGCTCTCCATCGCTCGAGAAATCGTCCCAGAAGCGCCGGGCGCCGGTGCCACGAATACCGGCTCGCCAGCCCGTCAGATATGTGACTTTGCCTTCACCCACTCCGCTGACGCACAAAGCGAACGAACCGGTGAGCGGATCCTTCGGCGAACGGAATGGGTTCTCGAGCATCAGCCCTTCCACCGCTGATCCTTTTCTGTATTTATTGGAATGTGCGGTGGCGCCCACGGGATTTTCCAGAGAAAAACACACCGAGGCTTTGACTCGTTCCGAAGTAGGATTCGTGACCGAATAGCGAAGAATCGCCACCGGCAGACCGGAGTCATCCGCCTCCAATGGAATAAAGGGGCTAAACGCCTCCATCGATAGCTTCACCGGCACTACCGAGTCCTGGAAGGCGATTTTCGCAACTGGGTACTCGCCGGTGAAGGTGCAGGATTCAAGCCGGGGAAGACCGGGAATATTCATATGCCCGAGCCCACGCGATCCATCGTAAGGGGGCGCAAACCGCGCCTCCAGGATTCGCGCGATCGGCTTCCGCTGTCCAACTCCAACCCACAGCGAGGCAAATGCATATTGCGGCATCTTGCCCTTGTCGGACCGGTTATAGATCTCCCAGTCTCGCAACTGGCCGCGGCCGCCGAGGCTGATGCACCCGGTTCCGACTCCGCCCAGCGGAAACGCGACCATGCTCAAGCGGCGTCCCGAATAGACTCTCGGATAGTTAATGGTCGATTTCGAGGTCCGCTCTTCGCCGGTGCCTCTCTTCTGCTCCGTCGCATTCTCATCGCGGGCTGCCAGCCCGCCGGTCAGCGCAACATTCTTGAGAAATGTCCGCCGGCCTACACCGTTTCCTTGTTTCATGGTGTCTCTATTCTTTCTGTCCCGACGACCGGCTTCACTTGATCTGTGCTCGCGCGATCGGGACGTCATACGGACCGGGAGAGATCGGCGTCATCAGCCAGACCTCCTTCGATCGGAGTTGAGCTTTACCTCCCCGCGCGAACAGCCCGGCAGCTTCAATGGTTCCCTACCCGCCGGTTCGTAAGGTTATT
The DNA here is from genome assembly GCA_035577325.1 of Bryobacteraceae bacterium. Taxonomy (GTDB): domain Bacteria; phylum Acidobacteriota; class Terriglobia; order Bryobacterales; family Bryobacteraceae; genus QHXW01. The sequence goes on from DATLVQ010000606.1 coordinate 4,339, forward strand.
TCTCGCTCGATATCGACCCGGCAGATCAAGTCATACGCCAGAGTATCGCGTTTCTCAATGGACGAGTTGTCAAAGCGGTTTCGTCCGTGTGTGCCCGCGGCGCTGCTGAAGACCCTCGACGAAAACGAACTGGATCCCGAGGAGCGGGCACAGCGCTGCCGGGCCCCCCGGTTTCGCTCTCTCGAGAACAAATAAACACGCGGACTCAGTGATTCCGTTTTCCGCCGCACCTGTGGTCAGCTTTTGCTCTGCCCTTTGACAGCTAATGCATCGCGTTCGCCGTATCTAATCGGCTCGCTTGCAGCTACAGCCCTGCGCAACGCCCTGCGACGATGTGATATTATACGCGCTCGACTTTTTGTGGCCGGCAAAATTGGAAAAGGAGGGCTCATGCCCAGAATGAGTTTTGTGCAAAAGTTTCATCTTGTACTCCGGTTCACCATCTCCTTCTGTCTTCTGGGCGCGATTGGCGCGCAAGCGCAGATCGGCACCGGCAGTATAACCGGCATCGTGACGGACTCATCCGGCGCGGTGGTTCCCGAAGCGGAAGTGACCGTCACAAACGCGGATACCAACGTTGCCCGCGTGACCACCAGCACCGCCAGCGGTGACTACGCGGTTACCGGATTGCTCCCGGGCCGCTATTCCGTGTCGGTAAAGAAGAGCGGTTTCCGCTCCTCCACGGTCGCCGCCTTTGAGCTGCAAGTGGACCAGAAGGCGCGTGTCGACGTGGCGCTCGAAGTTGGCGACGTGACGCAATCGGTCTCTGTCGAGGGCGCCGCGCCGCTACTGGAACAGGAAACCAGCTCTGTCGGCCAGGTCATCGAGAACCGCCGCGTAGTCGATCTGCCGCTCAATGGCCGCATGTTTCTGGACCTGACGATCTTGACTCCGGGCGTGACTTTCACCAAGAGCGACTCTGAGAACTTTCAGGAGGTCCGTGAAGTCGGCCGGCGAGTCACGCTGCAATATTCTGTTGGCGGAGCTCGCGCCGCGGACTCGAACTTCCTGCTCAATGGCGCGACCAATACAGAACCGGACTTCAATACGTTTGCGGCGGTACCGTCCATCGATGAGATTCAGGAATTCAAGGTGATGACCAACTCCTACACGGCGGAATTGGGCCGTGGATCGAGCCAGATCAACGTAACCACCAAGGCCGGTACGAATGCTTTGCATGGCACGGCTTATGACTTCCTGCGCAACGATGCGCTGGATGCCAAGAACTACTTTACTGACGTGTTCGGCGGTCCCGGCACGCAGAAGCCGCCTCTTCGCTACAACCAGTTCGGCGCTACGGCGGGCGGGAAGATTCTCAAAGACAAAATGTTTTTCTTCGGCAGCTATGAAGGACTGCGCCGTCCGAGCGGCGCGATCAGCACCGATAGCGTGCCCACCGAAAAAGCGCGGAGCGGCGATTTCTCCGACTACGGGATTCCCATTTACATGCCCCACACCACGTCCATCAATGCGCAGGGGCAGACCGTCGGCCTGTTCTATCCGAACAACAATCTTCCGGCCGGGTGTTTCAACCCGAATCCATCGACCAATATTGCCTGGCCGAACATGACGATTCCGAGCCAGTGCCTTAATCCCGCGATTACCAAGTACCTCTCCGGTTATGTTCCTCTGCCGAACCGTACCGATACGCTTCAGGGCAACCTGGTGGGTGTCGTTTCGACACCCATCACGTATGACCAGGTGGCCGGTCGCATTGACTATCTTCTGAATAGCAAGATGAACCTATGGGGCAGGTATTCGTTTGGCCGGGAGAATTCACCGCAGTCCAGTCTTCTGCCCAAGGGTGGCTCGGTCGACGGAGTCAAGACCACCACAATCAATCTGCACCACTCCTGGACCCTGTCGCCCCGAATGGTCAACGAAGTAAAGGCCAGCTATCTGCGCCTGGCGGCGTCGAGGGAGGGCAACCTCGCTTTCAAGACCAATGTGGCCAAGGACCTTGGGATTCCAGGTATTTCAAGCATTCCGGAAGACTGGGGGATGCCGGATATGGGCGGTGGCGGCGACTCCTTCCTGGGGCAGATTGGAGAAACCGCATACGGGCACCCGCTGCACAACATCGACAATATCTTTGAGTACGGCGACGACTGGTCGTGGACGCGCGGCAAACATCTGTTTAAGGCCGGAGTGTCCCTTCGCAGGGAACAGTTGAACGTGCTGGCGCACAACCGGGCGCGCGGGGCGTTCGTGTTTCCATCTTTCGCGACAGCGCCGGTCGTGACGAATTCGGATGGCTCCACTTCGTTTGATTCCACCTCCGGTGGGCTAAGCGTGGCGGCTCTGATGATGGGGCTCACAAACAACGCCAGTTCCGCGGCGGGTGATTCAACAGTTCACCTGCGGCGCTACGCGCAGTCCTACTACTTCCAGGACGATTTCAAGATCACCCGCAATCTCACCATGAATATTGGCTTGCGGTATGAATACGGACCGTTCTGGCACGACACCACGGACCACTTCGTCACGGCGGACCTGAACCACGGGACGATGACAACCGCGCCCAGCCAGGCAACAGTGATCCGTCCGGGGTCGGGCGATCCTTATGCCGGATTTCCCACGAACATTCTACTGGACAACGACCCAAATTCTCCCACTTACCTGCCGATCGCGCGCGACAATCGCTTCACCAACGCCCTGGTTTTTCCGGACCATACCAACTGGGGACCGCGCCTGGGATTCGCCTGGTCGCCGGGATGGGGGCATAACAAGACTGTGCTGCGCGCCGGGGGCGGCATTTTCTATACGCCGCCCGTTGCCAACCCGTGGTTCGACATGGCGCGCAATGTGCCGGTGGCCTCGATCGTCGGTACTACCGGAGGCGGGAAATTCGGCGTGATCGACCAACTTTTTGCGGGCTCGTCCAGAGCGGTGACCGATCCCGGATTCGGCATCATCGATCCGCATTCGCGCAATTCGCGCATCCAGCAATGGAATTTTGGTATTCAACGCGAGTTGTTGCCGAACTTCCTGCTCGACGTGGGTTACCTTGGGTCCGCTTCTACGCATTTGCAGCACCAGGAGAACTTCAACTGGCAGATGCCGCTGATGACCTGCTACTGCCACGGCGGCCAGGTGATTCAGCCGGTCACTTATCTGCCGGCTCCTTACCAGATGCTCGCACTGGAATCGGGTATATTTCAAAATGCGATTTCCGCGAATTACAGCGCTCTCCAGGTGAAGGCCGAGAAGCGCTTCTCGCACGGCTTCAGTTTCCTTAGTTCGTACTCGTACTCGAAATCGCTCGACACGGCGTCCTCGAACCGTGATGGCGGCCCGGATACATGGCTGGCGCTCGCTACGCCCCACCTGTGGGACCGGCGCCTGGACTATGGTCCATCGGTTTTCGACGCGAAGCACAACTTAGTAAACAGCGCCCTGTATGAGCTGCCGTTTGGTAAAGGCAAAGAGTTCGCCGGCAACGTATCCGGCCCGGTCTCGAAAGTGATTTCCGGCTGGCAGATCGGCGGCATCAGCGTCGTGCGCACAGGTTTACCGGGATCCTGCATCATGGTGAACGACGCGGCGGTCAACATCGTGGGCCGCGAAACGGATTATTGCAATGCGGTCGGCGGGATCAACCCGAACAACGGACCGAAACAGCGCGACCAGTTCTGGAACATTACCGCGTTCTCTCTGCCTACGGATGCCCAGGTCTTCGGAAACGCCGGCCGCAGCGTCCTGCGCGGACCTAAATTCGTGACGTTCGATTTCAGCGCGTTGAAGAATACTCAGATTACCGAACGGATCAACCTACAGTTCCGGTTCGAAGCCTTCAATCTTCTAAATCACCCGGTATTGGGGATTCCGCAGACTGAATTGGATACGTATCCAAGTTTCGATTCGGTGACGCGGCGGGCCATTCCCACGGCCCTGCCCAACAATGCATTGGGATCCGTCTTTGGCTCCATCGGGCACACCGCGGCCGACAACCGGCAGATACAATTGGCGCTAAAGTTGATTTGGTGAAGCTCGGGGCTTATTCAACATGGGTGGCAGATGGCGCACGACGGCAAGACCGGGCGTGATCCGTTTGAATCGCCTCGCTCGTAACACCGCTACATGAGACTGTCGCGGATCGCAATGCTCCTCGCAGGCGCCTTCGGGGTCGATTTCGCGCCGGCCGGCGAAAGGCCGATCCCGTATCGCAGGCCCGAAATTTATCAGGAGCTTTTAAAATCAGAAGAGTGAGCGCATTCCCGTCCGCCCGCGATGTGCCGTTGCCCGTGCACGGTCATCATAGGGCGCCGGATGGCTCGCGTCGTCCGGCAGGCATTCCTGGCCGTCTAACCCCCCGGCAGCGCGTTTCTTATAGCGCGACGGCCATCGTGCTGGTTTTGTTCTACATGGGAGCCGCTCGCGTCCAGGGCGCGTCTATCGAGGAACTCTTTCACCGGGCGCAGGCAGCATCCCGCGAGAATGATTACGCGCGAGCGGAAACGCTTTATCGCCAGGTCCTGGCTGCCGACCCCGAAATGCTTGCCGCCCGGGTCAACCTCGGATTGGCCTGCTACCAGCAGCACAAGAGCCGCGAGGCGTTAACGGAACTTCACAAAGCCTTGCAAACCAGTCCCCGGGAATTTAGCGCGCTACTATTCTCCGGGCTGGCGTACATCGAGCTGACCGAGTACGACCGCGCTCAGGCCGTGCTGGAAAAAGCCCGGCAGGTCAACGATAACGATCCGCTGCTGTATTGGGCGCTGGGCAGCTTGGCGATGGTGCATAACGACGCGCGGGCTGCAGTCCCCCAGCTCCAACGCTGCGTCGCTCTTGCCCCGGATAACCAGCGCTGCGTTTGGCTGCTGGGAACCGCGTATGCGATCTTGGCTTACCACGAACATGCAAAGCCTGTCGCCCAGGCCGAGTATGCGGCCCGGGCCGAATCGGCCTTGCACTGGATGGAGGAGCGCCAGCCGGCCACCGCTCTGCTCCATGTTTTCAAGGGCGATGTGCTCGCTGCTCGCCAAGCTACCGCCGAAGCGCTGGCTGAGTATCAAAAGGCGCAGGAAATCGATCCGCAGTGGCCGGACATCCATCTGCTGATCGGCTCCCTCTTAGGTTTGCAGGGTCGCTCGGATGAAGCTTTAGCAGAATTGAAGCGGCAGCTCGAGCTCCATCCCGATGACACCCGCGCAATGGTCGAATTGGGCAGCGTGTATTGCCGGGCCGCGAAGTTCTCTGAAGCGGTGCCCTTTCTCAAGCAGGCTCTTGCCCGGGATAGCAATAACTATGAGGCCAACTACCGGCTGGGTCAGGCCTATGTGACGCTGGGGCAATACGCGCTCGCCATTCCAAGCCTGGAGCGCGCCACCGTGGCCGGCCCTGATAAGAGTAACCCGTTCTACTTGCTCTACCGTGCCTATCGCACTCTGAAGCAGCCCGACAAAGCGGCCGGCGCACTCTCGAAATTCAAGCAGCTCAAAGCAAAGGGTTCGTAGCGGACTACTGCGCGCGGGTGAATAAAATCGCGGTGATGGAACCAGCCGGAAAGACGTAATGGAGCGGCATGCCGTGCATAGTGACCCGGGACTCCAGCGGCCGCACCGCATCCTGGTGTTCCTCGTCGTTCTTGTCCAATAAGGAATGTGCCGACAGCGTCCAGATCTTGACGTTCGGCACGGGTGTGAAACTGGTCAAGTGGATCGATGCCGGTTGTGCATCGAAGGGATTGCGATTCACTACGAATAAAGTAACATCGCCGCGGGCCGAATCCACCGTTCCCAGTACATCGAGATAAGGGACGCCGGGAATTTCCGGCGCAAAGAACTGACCGCGGTGCACATCGTATTGCGCGACTCGCGTTTCAGTTCCGATTACGGTGTCGCCTGCATATTGGGAATAAAGAAATAGCGTCCAATACTGCGGAGTCACAAAGGTCCGCCCCCGCCTCTTGTAAATGCCGCCGAATTCCATCAGGCCGGTCATGTTCGCCATTGGAATCCAATCCGCGTTCCGAGCCAGCATATTCAGCCAGGCGGCGGCGATCACGGCTCCGCCCATGTTGTCGAAGTTGGGTAGCCGCGATCCTTCAGGAGAGCGAAATAACCATTCGCTGTATGCGACTTTCACGCGCTCGCGCGTCGACGGGCTGGCGTCGATTTGCTGCCGGATCCTCCCGAGCGAGCGGCCTACGCCGACGGGCAAGGCCAGACCGGCAGCCAAAATCGTGTCGTAATTCGCATTGTGATCCAGCGTGTGTTCCAGGTCGGCCACCAAATGGGTGGTCAAGTAGCGCAGCTCATGGCCGGCTGTGTGGAGCAGCGCGCCATTCCACTTGTCGAACGCGTTGAATTCTCCACCGGTTGCCAGCAGCGGCGTTTCGGTCGGAACCATGGGTGCTAAGGCCCGAAAGAATTCCAGGTATCTGGCGGCATATCCTTCCGGCGTGTACCAGCCCAATTGCGTATCGTCATACAACTCGTTTCCGCACTCCCAGGCTCCTACGGCGTACGGCTGCGATCGGCCATGTGCCGCGCGCCGCC
>DATLVQ010000607.1:0-3296 GCA_035577325.1 Bryobacteraceae bacterium
AGCCGAATCACAAAACGCATTCTCTCGTCCATAACAGAGCTTTCCTTCCATGGCATCCACCTCTTCCGCCCCCTCCGGAGCGAAAAAGTGTAACCCATGTCTCCGGAACGTTCTGTTACCTATGTCTCGGTACGGTCACGGCTGGCCAAACGGTTTTTCGAAAACTGCCTAGCGAGATCTGACCAAGATCGCTCGCCCATAAGGCGGCCCGTCACAAGTTCGGCGACAGAAAGAACTCTTTCACGCGGGCATAGGTCTAGTCGGCGCTCACACTCTTCACTGCGGTGGGCGCGCCGAGCGCGGCGAGGCGGTCCAGGTCGCCGAATTTATACAGATCGAGGCAGAAGAGATCGGCGGCATCCTGATACTTAACCGGCTTGTCCACCAGATGCCGTAGACTCGGCATGCCATGGCGGATGATCACCTCGGAGAATAGTCCTGGCTCGAGCGCGGCCGCTACCAGCGCGACAACCTGATTCCGCATTCCGCTCGTTTCCAGCCGTACTCTGGGCGCGCCACGACGCCTCATCCAATTCGCGAGTTCGATGAGGTGAGCCGCTTCAATGCCGAGAGGCCGTGCTCCAGTGGTCACGATCATTTGCTCGAAAAGCCAAGTGGAGTCTTGCTTCCATGCATCGCCCTGGAACGGCAAATCCGCGGCTAGAACCTGCTCACCTCTGTAGAGGCGTTCAGCCACCGCTTCCGAGGTTGCGCCTTTGCCTTTGTCATCGAGAACGATAGTCGCGAGCGCACTATCAGGGGCGCCAATCGGCCGGAGCCAAACGGCATTTGTCATCAGGCCATCGTTTATCGCCAACAGGTGCGACTTGGTCTCAATGCCACCATGCTTTGTGATGCCCGTTGTCCAGACACGATCCAGTTTTGCCGGCTGGTAGCGGACTACCTGCCTTAGCTTGCTGCGTTCGGCGTCCCGTGCGGACGCGTCGGACGAAAGCACATCTCGCTTGACCCGGTCGGCCAGCAGTCGCGCCAAGCCAACAATTGTCAGGTTGTTGCTGGGCAGCCCGACGGTAAGCTCCTCGTAGCTCTTGACCTCAGAGCTGACGCCGGGATCCTCTTTGATCGGGGGAAGATTGAAGTGATAGCTGAAGAATTCGTATGCTGCCATCCGGTTGTCTAGCTGGTAGTTATGTGTTCCAGGATCGCGGTTTTCATGCCACCCCAAATCTTCCTGCTTGCCGTACAAGCCAAATATCGGCCGGATGGCATCGAACACACCAGGCTTTACCATGGCTGCCCGGAAACAGCAGTCATCCTCGGCGTTATAGATCAACATCGTCGGCCGCGGTGCCATCAGAGCGGCGAGCCAAGGGTAGTCTCGGCCATCAAACAAATCAGTGGCCGACTGCTCCACGTCGCCGATATCGCCATGGTCCTTGGCTTCCACCCGCGGCACGATCGACGAGAAACCAGCGACCGGAACGGCTACCCTTACCCGTTCATCGAGCGAGCTCAGAATAATGGTTTGCCATCCACCACCGGATAACCCGGTCATGCCCAGCCGCGAGCGATCCGTATTCGGATGTTCGTAAAGGTAATCCAAGCCCCGGCGCATGGCCAGGTAAAAGACCCCGAGCTCGTTCGTACCCACCAGGTCGAGATGGGCTCCGTACCAATGCTGGTTGAATTCGGCGCTAAGTTCGCCGAAAGAGAGCCACTCCAGATTTAATGCCAGAATTCCGTTCCGCGCGAATGTGATGCAACGCTTCTGCTTGTATTCGATTGATTTTCCGGGCGCTCCCACATGTCCGTTCACGTTCAGGATTGCGGGAACCTTGCCGTGAAGGTTTAGCGGCTCGTAGAGGATCGCTGTAGATTGGAACCCCGGAACTATCTCGTAACGCAGCTTGCGGATCTGGTAACCGTTCCCGGGCGTGACACCCAGGTCTTCGAACTTGGGAGGCGATTCAACCCAGTCCTTCGGCCAGCCGTGAAATACAACATCCTTTACGATCTGCTCGCGGACACGTTTCGAATCGGAAGTCCACTGGCTGGCGCTGCTGGGAGCGGGTGGCTTGGCGACTCGGCCCAGGATGTACTGGCGCAGCTGAAACTGCGCGACGCTGGGAGGGAGGATTTCCTCCTTCAGCGCGTCCTCCAGGTATCGCGGCTCGGTTTGCGCCAGAACAACGCCGGCACCCACGGCCAGCAGAAGAAACCGCCGCTGCTTCATGGCCATCAGAAGCTGAACCTGGCGGCTAGCTGAACATTCCGCGGCGTAGTAACCTGTCCCGTCCACGTTCCAAATAGCGGGCTGCCGACGTCGGTGACGAAGGCACCGCCTTGGCCCCAGGTGGTGCCCTGCGTGAAGAAATGAATATTGAACAGGTTGAAGAACTCGGCGCGAATTTGAAACCTGAGCTTCTCCGTGATATTCGTGTTCTTCTCCAGGACGAAATTCATCGAGGTGAATGGCGACTGCCTGATGTTGGTCATGCGGCTGCCCACCCCAGGATTGAAGCTGAACACACCGCCGGCTGAACCGTTTTCGAAGGACGCTCTATTCAGCAGGGGGCCGTTATTTGGGTTGTAATCGGAGAAGCTGGTCACGAAGGGGTTGGCGCCGGGCAGCACGCCGGGCAAACAGCCCATTGCGAATTGGCCCGGGATGTTGCACTGGCTCGAATTGAAGAAGAACGGAATGCCGGATTGAACGCGGAAGATTGTGTCCACTGCCCATCCGGAGAAAACCTTATCGGCGACAAGTCCGGAACTCCCCATGAAGCGATGCCCTTTTCCCATGGGGAGTTCGTACATTGACGTAAGAGACAGAGTGTGAGGCACATCCTGGGCGTCCAGCGCCTTGTTACGGCTCCGCTGGTAAGGCGAAATGAGCCCCGGGTAACCATAGCTGGCGCCAATCTGCTGGTCGGCACCGCTTCCGAGGAACTTGCTCCAAGTGTACGAACCCAGGAACATGAGCCCGTGCGACATGCGCTTCTCGGCTTTGACTTGCAAGGAATTATACGTCGAGTAGCCTGCATTCTCGTTGGCGGCAGTAAGGATGCCGCAGAACTGCGGAAACGGCACCAGTGCCTGCGCAACGGTTGGCTGGCACTGTCCGTTGGTCAACTGGGTAGCCCAGCCGGCATACGGGGCCGAAACTCCGTCCAGACTGGTCTGTCCTGGTTGGAACGTATCGTAAAGCGAATTGCCCATGGAAAGCAGACTAGGGTTCAACACGTTCGGGGAGGCAAGACCCGAGATCAGATGCGTTCCTTTGTTGCCCACGTAGGCCACATCAACGTAGAAATCGCTGGTGAACTGGTGTTCGA
>DATLVQ010000608.1:0-6628 GCA_035577325.1 Bryobacteraceae bacterium
CGGACGGTCGCCCACAGCCACCGGCATCTGGATCACGCGCCGCTGGTGCGGCCAGACGGCGCCGGCCTTGTACTCCAGCTCCTTGGCCAGCCCCACGATGACAACCGGATCTTCAATCTGTGAAATTTCGCCCAGGAAACGGCGCGGAATCCAGATCTCCTGGCCATCGCGTGAATTCACCACTAGAATTTCGGACCACGTTCCGCGGCGGAAAAACCACTCGTTGTGCTCGACATTCAGGATGGGCGGATAGAAGGAAAACGGCCGGTTTCCGAGATGCTCCAGGGGCGAAATCGGTGGCAGAGACATGCGCCGCTCTTATGATAACTCAGTCGATATGAAGGGCTGCCAGGATGGCAGGGACGTCGCGCGAGGCGACATGGATCACTTCGCGCATGGCTTCAGGCGATTCGCGCTCGTCGAACGCCTGAAAGAGCGCCATTTTGGCAATGGCATATTGTTCAGTGGCGCTGAGCGTGCGCCCGCTCTCGTTTTGCCAACTGGCAATAGCAGAATCGGCGATGACCACGGAGACCGGCGATGAAGTTTTGCGATCCGACGAAACATCAAACACGTACTCGGTGCCGCGTTCGGCTGTAGACGGGCGGTGGCCTTCGTAAAAGTATTGGTAGACGTAGCCGCTCTGCGCCGAATAAGTTTTCTGGCGGCGCACCGCGGGGGCGCCGGCGAGCGGGACAGTTTTCTTGCCAAACAATCGTGAAAGCATCACTTGGAAAATTAAATTTTCGCCCTATATTTTCGGACGAAAACACACACACACAACGACTATTATCTTAGACCTTTTGAGCTATTGACAACGACAGGATGCAAGAGCAGAATGTGAATCAGGAAGCAGCCGGTAAGCTTCCTGAACCAAGAGCCAGTCGCAGTTTGGCTGGCGGGAGGTGACACATAGAACCGGGCAAGGATGAGGGCGGCCGCACCTGATTCCAAAGGGCAGGCAGCACGAAGAGTGACGAACGATCGGATAGGCGAGCGTGGGTGAATAAGCCTCCACGCGGATCGCGCTCTAGCGCGGGCTGATGATCGGCAACGACATTCTTCAAGTATCGATGGAAAAAAGCTGGGGCCGCCCTTGTTCCATTTAGGACGCCTTCCATACGTTTGTTGTGACGCCCTGCAAATGCCATACTGGTGAGAGTTTCTCACCACATGTCTGCGCCACAACGGGAAATTCTCACTGCGCATAGTCCGGACTCCGACGATGCGTTTATGTTCTACGGGCTCGCCACGAAGAAAGTGCGCTCCCCAACCGTCGCTTTCCGGCACGTGCTCGAAGACATAGAATCGCTAAACCGCAAGGCCATTGAAGGCCAATACGATCTGACGGCTATCTCCTATCACGCGTATCCGCACGTGGCTGGCAAGTACGTGCTGATGGCTAGCGGTTCGAGCATCGGCGATGGCTACGGGCCCATGCTGGTTGCGACGCGGCCGATGGAGCCGGAAGAAGTGCGCGGCAAGCGCGTGGCCGTGCCGGGCAAACTCACCAGCGCGTATTTGGCGCTCAAACTCTTTGAGCCGGATTTCGAGCCTGTAGTCACGCCATTCGACAAGATACTCGATGCGGTAGCGGAGCGGTCAGTCGAACTCGGGCTGATTATTCATGAAGCGCAGCTGACGTATCATCGCGCCGGGTTTCATCGCGTCCTCGATTTGGGCAAGTGGTGGAAAGCGAAGTTCGACCTGCCACTGCCGCTCGGAGCCAACGCCCTGCTGCGCTCGCTGCCTTCCGAAGTGCAGTCCGAGTGCTGCCGGCTGATGCGCGAGAGTATTCAGTACGCACTCGATCACCGTGAAGAGGCGCTCACATACGCCATGCAGTTCGCGCGCGACATGGACCCGCGTCTGGCCGACAAGTTCGTCGGCATGTACGTTAATCACTACACCGTCGACTGCGGCGACGTCATACCCCGAGCCGCGCAAAAACTGCTCGACATGGGTTACGAGGCCGGGCTGATTCCGCAGCGCATCGAAGTCGAATTCGTGCGCTAGCCGGGCGAGCCGATGGACAGGCAGGCATGCCTGTCCTACATTGAAGAGATGGGTCATCATAGCGTCTACTTCCTCGCAAGCGCCATTGCGTTTGCCATTCTTACTGCTTTCGCGCAAGAAACTCTGCGTCCCAAGGACGTTCGGAACCTCGCCAAGCAAGGATCCAGCGCGCTTCCGCGGCTGCAGGAGCTGCTGCGCAACCCGGACCTGGACATCCGCATCGAAGCCGTCAAGGCCATCACTGAAGTAGGAACGCCGGGGAGCCTGGCGCCGCTAATACAGGCCAGCGCCGATAACGACCCCGAGGTGCAGATTCGCGCCACCGACGGCCTGGTCAATTTTTATCTGCCTGGTTACGTGCAGAAAGGACTTGGGGCTTCTCTTAAGCGGGTCGGCACCAGCATCAAAGGCAGATTCACCGACACCAACGATCAGGTGATTGACGCGTTCGTCATTCCGCGACCGGATGTGATTCAGGCCCTCGGCGCCCTGGTGCGCAGCGGGGCCAGCATGGAGGCGCGCGCCAACGCGGCCCGCGCTCTGGGCATCTTGCGCGCCAAGGCGGCTGTTCCCGATCTTGTGGCAGCGCTACGCTCGAAAGATAAAGACACGGACGTGATCTTTGAATCGCTGATCGCGCTCCAGAAAATTCGGGACGAATCCGCGGCGCCCGGCGTCGCGTTCCTGCTGCGCGATCTCGACCAGAAAGTGCAGCTGGCCGCCATCGAGACCGTGGGCCTGCTGCAGAACAAATCCGCGGTGCCGCAGCTTCTCGACGTCCTCGAAAACTCGCGCAACAACAAAGTGAAGCGCGCCGCCTTGACCTCGCTGGCCATGCTGCCCGATGAAAAGAGCCGCGTGGTGTACAACAAGTACCTGCACGACAAAGATGACGGGCTGCGCGCTGCCGCGGCCGAAGGGTTCGGGCGGCTGAAAAATCCGACCGATCTGCCCATGCTCGAAGCGGCGTTCAAGGACGAGAACAAGATGTCGCCGCGCCTCTCCCTGGCGTTCGCGCAAGTCATGCTGGGCAAGACGCAGATCGCGGAATTCAGCCCGTTTCAACTGTTGATCAATACGCTGAACTCTGTCGGTTACCGCGGCGTGGCGTACGCGTTCCTGGTTGAACTGGGGCGCAATCAGTCTTTGCGGCCGGCCCTATATCACGCAGCCGAGATCGGGACTAAGGATGAAAAGGTGTATCTGGCCAGAATTCTCGCGGTCAGCGGCAGCCAGGATAGCGTAGCGTGTCTGGAAAAGCTGAGCCACGATGAGGACGACGAGGTCGCGCAGGAGGGACTGCGGGCCTTGCGTACGCTGAAGGCCCGCCTCTAAAAAACCAAACTACTTGGCCTTCTTCTGCTTCTGCTGGCCGACGCGGACCTTGAAATGGGCCTGTTTCGCTTCTTGAAACGCCTTGTGGTCATGACGCGAAACGGCATCGGAAAGGTACTGATCCACATTGGCTTCGCGCGGCAGCACGGCCATGATGGTGAAATTCTCATTGCAGGTAGGGCAGAATGGCCGGAACCGCTTTACATTCGGAATCGACATAACCTTAACATTTTAGCAAAATCGCATCGGCTGTTTACGGGCAGCCTCTCCCCCAGGGTTATCCCCAGTCCCTTCAGGGCAGTCCATTTGATGCCGGTGAAAATTCGCACACTTCATCCGGACGGTCTTCTTGCGAGATGACGGCAAAGCGGCTAGAAAGGATTTATCTGGAGGTAATTCGGTGGGTCCATCGGCAACAATGCCGCTACTGGTGACGCTGGGTTCGACGGTGCTGCTGGTCGTGCTCTGGAGGCGGCTCACCGGAATCTAGCCAAAAGCTTTGGAATCTTCTGTAATTCATGTTCTGGCAGCGCGCGCGGAATCGCCTCCCAGGCCACACTGCGTCATGCTGAAGTGCTGAAGTTCAGCCACCGCCAGGTAAAGGCTGCTCCGCACGATCAACAACTGCATTCCATTCCCGCGGCACTGTTCGCGATGCTCGCACGGGCTCCAAGTTAACTGGATGGCGCGGGAAAACAAAGCGACGCGCGACTTATGAAGTCCCGGTATCCACGCAGATCTGGGCGCCGTCGAATGACGTCCTGCCGATGAGCGTGACAGTCAGGTTCGAGAGCACGTTGGCAAATGGATTGGCTCCGAATCCCAAGCTCCGGACGCATGGAAGCAGCCCCGGCGGGGGCGACTGCACCACGAAGTTGATTTGATACAGTCCGACAAAATTCGGCGTCAGACCGACAAACACAGGACCCGGCGGGGCTACGAACCACTTGTTGATGAGCATCACGCCAGGCGTCGGCGGTGCATTCGGCTGGAAATCAAAGTTGAGCATGAAACCGCCGGAGGCGGGTGCAGGTGGCATAGGGCTTGGCGCGCCGGTGGCCACCGCCGGATTCGTGGCGCCGACACCTACCGCGTACATAACGAGTTGCTCGCCCACTCTTGCCGGATGCAGCGCGTCGACAGCAGTTCCGTCCGCGTGCGTGACTACCGCGCCACTCGAACCGACCTTCTGCGCCATGTCCTGGACGACGACGGTGTCCAGCGAATGGAGCACGTGGATGGCGTCAAGCTCCGGGTCCAAGGAAATGGAAGCCGAGTGGCCGGCATCGTCGGACACTCGAAGGTATGTAAGAAAAACCGGACGCAACGAGCCGGGGATGACCGGGCTAAGCTCGAAGGGAATCTGCAGCGTGATGCCGGTGACGGACGAGCATTGCAACTGTGGGATGCCATCCGGACAGGCCTTCAGCGGAAACACGGCCATGATTGGCGCAGGAATGCCTGTGTCTCCCTGCATGAGCAGCGCCGAGATTCCCGCAAGCTTTTTCGGCAGGGGCAGGCCGCCGGCGGTTACTTTCTGGGCGACATCGCCCACCCCCGTCACCTGGACCGTAATTACCTGGCCCGGGGCCACCGACACCGGGGACAATGCGTTGTACCCGGCCCCCACGATGACAGCACGGCTCTGAGCAAAGACGAATCCTGCGCACAACAATAGCACTGCGGGTAATTTCATGAAGGAACCCTCAATATATATGACGCGGAGAAAGAAGCGGACTCGGCTCGATTTTAGGCCGATTGTGGATACGTGTCAAACAGAATGGGACCAAATACCCGATCACTGTGGCGGGACCGCCGGCGGCGTACAATGAATGCACCCGGGGAGGTTCACGATGACGAACTCGCGACGCGATTTTTTCCGCCTGGCCGCCGTGCCGGTAGCCTGGCACGCGTTTCAATCGAAACTGGAGGCCGCGGCGGCCTCACGCCTGCCGGATGCCGGCAACGAAAGCTACTGGCAGATGGTGAAGCGCCAGTTTCCGCTCGAAGAGAATCTCATCTATCTGAATGCGGCCAATGTCTGCCCAGCTTCGCGGCTGGTGCTCGACCGCCATGTCGAATACCTGCGTGACTTTCATGCGAATCCTTCTTTCCAGAATCGCGATAAATACGTCGACATGCGCGAATCCCTCCGCGGAAAGGTGGCGCGCATGCTGCGCGTCTCCGCCGATGAAATCGCCGTCACGCGCAATACCAGCGAGGGCAGCAACATCATCGTCAAAGGCGTCGATCTTAAGCCCGGTGATGAAGTCTTGATCACCGAACATAATCATCCGTCAAACAACGATTCGTGGCGCGTGCGCGCGCAGCGTGACGGGCTTGTTGTGCGCTCGCTGCCCGTGCCGATTCCAGCGCCCAGCGCGGAAAAACTGCTGGCTGATTTCGAGCGCGCCATCACACCCCGAACACGCGTCATCGCCATCACGCACGTCACCAGCACCACGGGCATTCAATACCCGGCGCGCGAGATCGCAGCGCTGGCCCGCAAGCACGGGATCTACATGCATCTGGATGGCGCCCAGACCTTCGGTGCGCTCGACGTGAACCTCAGTGAAATCGGCTGCGATTCCTATTCCGCGAGCGCTCATAAATGGCTGATGGGGCCACTCGAGGCGGGTATTCTCTGGGTGCGGGCGGAACGTATTCCCCAAATCTGGCCATCCATCGTGACCGCCGGCTGGACCGATCACCTGAAAGGCGCGCGCAAATTCGAGGTCTTCGGGCAGCGCGACGATCCGCGCGTGGTGGCGCTCGAAGCGGCGGTCGATTTCATCAATCTGATCGGCATGCCGGCCGTGGAGGCGCGCATGCAGGCACTGGCCACGCGCGCGAAAATTCAGTTAAAAGAAATCGCGACGGTAGAACTGAAAACCAATCTCGAGCCGGAACTTTCGGGGGGCGTAGTCAAGTTTCGCGTCAAGAGCCAACCCACGAAACGTGCCTACGACCTGCTTTGGGAGAGGCACCGCCTAGCCATTGCCATGACGCCATCGGGCGACGCCGAAGGTCTGCGATTTTCACCGCAGATTTATAACTCGATGGAAGAAGTGGATCGCGCCGTGGCGGCGGTAAAGGAAATCGCGGGCTGACCGTGTATGGCCCGCGCTCACGTTTTCGCCAGAGCCAGAGGCATTAAGTCCCGGCGGACGACCCCAGCAACCGCGCGAGCGCATCCGTGAGCATGCCCGGCGTGAACGGCTTTTCGAGTATGGCGATGCGCGATCTCGGCGGGCCTTCGAAATTTCGGAGCGAGCCA
>DATLVQ010000609.1:0-4408 GCA_035577325.1 Bryobacteraceae bacterium
CTGCTATATCGCATGCGTCCTTTCCTCCACGGAAGACATCACCGCAGAGGTCAAGCTCTTTCCGCCGGGCGCCGTGAGCGACAAGTACATCGCGCTCGCAGATTTCTGGGTTCCGGAAGACAACATCGAGCGAAAAATAAAGGAATTCCGCGCTCCCTATGACGTTTGGTCGCGTGAAGGCTTCCTCCAGGCCACGCCGGGCAATGTCGTCGACTACGATCCCATTCGCGCCCAGATCCTGCAGGATACGGAGCGATATGACGTTCGGGAGATCGCTTTCGACCCTTGGAACGCCACTCAATTCTCGAATGACCTCCAGAAGGCCGGCATCGCCGCCGAGCGCCTCGTGAAGTTCCCACAAACCATCGGAATGTTCGCGGAACCCACCAAGCGCCTCATCGAGGAGCTCATCCTGGCCCGCAAGCTGGCGCATCTCGGCAATCCGGTGCTGCGCTGGATGGCTTCGAATCTGGTCGTCTGGCAAGACGGCAATGGAAATAAACGGCCGACGAAGAAATCCGCCCGCGGAAAGATTGACGGCGTCGTCGCTTTGATCATGGCTCTCGGCCGCGCGATCGCCTCGCCAGATGATTCCGGCTCGGCTTACACGGCGGAACGCGGAGTGATGCTCCTGTGAGCGGTCAGCGGGCGCGGCCAAAGGGTCTGCGAGGCTTAGCATGGAGAATCGGCAACGCATTTCAGGCCATTGCCGCCGGCCAGGCGCTTCCGCCATGGGATGACTACTGGTATCAGCGGCCTGGCTTCGATTCCGCCGCCGGCATGGCGGTTTCGCCGGAAACGGCCATGCGGCTTTCCGCCGTCTATGCCTGCGTGCGCGTGCGGGCGGAGACCTTCGGGGCGTCGACCGCAATCATCGGCAAACGCTATCCCGACAGCCGCGAAGAGCTCGCGACCGACCATCCGCTGTATGACGTGCTGCATTCCAAGCCGAATCAGTGGCAAACGGCGCTGGAATTCTTCGAGATGATGCAGGCGCATCTCGATCTGCGTGGCAATGCGTTTTCTCGCATTGTTCCAGGGCCGCGCGGCGCCGTCGACCAATTGATTCCGCTTCATCCAGATCTTGTTCAGGTCCTCCGGATGCCCGACGGAAAGCTGAAGTACCAAGTGCGCTCCCGGTTCGATGCCGAAGTCGATTACTTCATGCAAGAAGAGATCTTGCACCTGCGCGGATTATCCTCGGACGGGCTTGTCGGGCTGAGTCCCATCGCTCTGCAAAGGGAAATGCTCGGCCGCGGCCTGGCGATGCAGGACTACGGAGCCCGGTTCTTCGCGAACAATTCGAAGCCTTCCGGCATCCTGCAGCACCCAGGGAAATTCAAGGACGATGCGGCACGCAAAAAGTTCGCCGAGTCCTGGCAGCTTGCCCAGACGGCCGAGAATGCGCACCGGGTCGCTGTGCTCGAAGAAGGCCTAAAATATGAGGCCATCGGTATCTCGAACGCCGATTCACAATTTCTCGAGGCGATGAAGCTGAACCGTGAGGAAATCGCGGGTATTTTCCGCGTCCCCCCCCACAAAATCGCCATCCTCGAGCGTTCGACAAATAACAACATCGAGCATCAGGGGATCGAGTTCGTCACCGATTGCATGCATCCAATCGCGGCGCGGTGGGAAGCGCGGATCAACTGCGATCTGCTCGAACCGCTAGAAATTACCAGCGACGACGGCGCGGAATACTTCGTGAAGTTCAAAATGGACAGCCTGCTGCGGGGCGACCTGAAGAGCCGCTATGACGCTTACGCGATCGGGCGCAGTTGGAGCTGGCTCTCTCCTAACGACGTCTGCCAGCTCGAGAACCGCAATCCGATTCCGCCAGAGAAGGGCGGCGATGATTACCACGTCCCGCTGAACTACAAAATCGCCGGTGCCCCTAACCAGTCGCCAGACAATACGCCGGCAGATGAGCCTCCAGACAATTCCGATAGCGCCGCTCCTGCGGACGACAGCGTCGGAGCCCAGCGGGCGGCCAAGCTATTCGCACCCGAAGCCGCTCAGCGGATGGTGCGCAAAGAAGTGAATGCGCTCCGGAAGTCTCTCCGCCGAGCCGCCGGTGCGAGCGGTGCCTTCAACGAGGAACTGTTTCACGCCGAGGCCGCGCAATTTTACGACGAGCACCGGGTGCTGATCGCCGATGTGATGAAGGTGTCCGGCGACAAGGCTGCGCACTATACCGGCGAAAATCTCCGGTTGCTCGATGACATGCCCGGCCAGGACGCAAAGGCCTCGGCGATCGATTGGATTGAGGACAGCGGCTCGGATGCGCTCGCGAAGATGTCAATTGAGGCCGTAAAGGTTCTCGTGACGAAAGGAAACACGCGATGAAATATGGTCACGTCTACACCGAAGTATTCCGGAAGCCATGGGCGATTCTCCCCGAGAAGTTCAAGACCATCGCGGAGATCGTCACGCTGCGGGCGATGGGCGAGAAGCTGACCGAGGAAGAAATTCGGGAACGGCTGAACGCTGCAAGCCATCCTGAAGCCGCCGCCGGACCACGGAACGGCAAAAACTATGGAACCGTGGCCCTGATCCCGGTTTATGGGGTCATTTCGCAGCGCATGAACCTGATGACGCAGATTTCCGGCGGAACCTCGATCGAGAAGCTGACCTCGCAACTCCGGACCGCGCTATCGGACACAAACGTCTCGGCGATCGTGATGGATGTGGATTCGCCTGGCGGCGGGGTCGAGGGTGTTCCCGAACTGGCCGACGAAATCCTCGCCGGACGCTCGCAGAAGAAGATCATTGCCGTCGCAAACGGCATGGCCGCGAGCGCCGCATATTGGCTGGCATGCTGCGCGACCGAGCTCGTGGTCACCCCGAGCGGTCAGGTTGGATCCATCGGAGTGTTTGCAGCGCACGAGGATATGTCGAAAGCGCTCGAGCAGGAGGGCGTAAAGGTATCGCTGGTGAGTGCGGGCAAGTTCAAGACAGAAGGCAATCCCTATGAGCCGCTGACGGATGAAGCGCGTGCGGCGCTGCAGGCCAAGGTGGACGAGTTTTACGGCATGTTTGTGAAATCCGTCGCGAAGGGCCGCAAGGTTTCCCAGGAATCGGTGCGAGGTGGTTACGGAGAGGGGCGCATGCTCCTGGCCGGCGCCGCGGTGAAGGAAGGCATGGCCGACCGTATTGCGACACTCGATGATGTGCTCGGCAAGCTCGGCGTGAAGTCCGCAACACCCGCCGCAGTCGCCGAAGATGTACATCCCCCGGTCGCTGCTCTACTCCGGCGCGGGCGCGAACTCGATTTGCATTGAGTTTCGGTAGTGGCCCGGAAGCAGTGGGGAAGGCAAGAGACTGCATCTCGCAACAAAAAAACGTTTCTGGCGCGACATGCGGATAGCGATGAATCGAGAGACGGAGGCACTCGGGCAGTTTCTTTCTCGAGCCATTGCCGAAAATTTGTGAGCCTCGCAGAGCGCGGTTCCGTCGAACGTTGCGCGGGGGCTGGTGACAAAAACTAAAAAAGGAGAAATGTGATGAGCAATATCAAAGCACTTCGCCAGCGCGCACACGAGCAAAAGAAAGCGCTCCGTGCATTGCTGGACGGGGCCGCGGCCGAAAACCGCGACCTGAACGAAAGCGAGGCCACGAAGTATGAAGACGGCCTAAAGGCTCTCGAAGCGATCGAAAAATCCATCGACCGCGAAGAAGCCTTGCTCGATCGCGAGCGTCGTATGCCCGCAGTCGAGGATGCCAACGAGGCTGCTGCTGCGGCGGCGGGTACCCCGGGGCAAGGCACCGGCTTCACGCGACTTGGCGAATTTCTCAAGGCCGTCGTGATGCACGAACGCACCCGCGGACGCAATTCCGACCCGCGTCTGCAGGCTGCGGCCAGCGGAATGAGCGAAGCCGTGCCTTCTGACGGCGGGTTCCTCGTCCAGAAGGACTTCTCGTCCGAACTCATCATGCGCGTCTATCAGACTGGGCAAATTGCCTCGCGCGTGCGCCGGATCCCGATCGGTCCGAATGCCAATGGCGTTAAAATCAACGGAATCGATGAGGATTCCCGCGCTGACGGCAGCCGCTGGGGAGGCGTGCTTGCATACTGGGTGAATGAGGCCGATGCCTTCACCGGCACCAAGCCGAAGTTCCGCCAGATCGAGCTGCAACTCCAGAAGCTGATCGCCCTCTGCTACTCCACGGACGAGCTGCTCAATGATGCCGCAGCCCTCGAAACCGTCATTTCTCAGGCGTTCGCCGAGGAAATGATGTTCAAGGTCGAGGATGCCATCATGAACGGAACCGGCGCCGGCCAGCCTCTCGGCTTGCTGAATAGCGGAGCGGTAGTCCAGGTGGCGAAGGATGCCGCCGATACCACCGCGACCATCTCCACGCTTGACGTTCTGAACATGTGGCAACGCCTCTGGGCTCGCAGCCGCCA
>DATLVQ010000610.1:0-2083 GCA_035577325.1 Bryobacteraceae bacterium
ATAAAGGGCTGATACACAATCAACGGCAGATCATCTGGCGCTAGTGTAGTTCGACCTTGCCAAACGCCTACATCGTCAAATTCGCGCCCGGATATGGGGCGACCGTTCGCAATTCACTTCGAACTCATTGCCAGGCTCCGCGCGGTACAGGGGGAGTGGCGAGCCAGTCAGGACAATGTGGCCCCGACATAGTGTTTTCCCGATTCTACTCAACCGTTCTACCAGGAAGATCAGGCTTGCCAGCGGGCCGGCGGGCAACGCGCGACCGGTTGCAACGCCCACCACCACCCCATCGCGCAGAACGGAAATCTTTTCATCCAACAGTTCGTCCGCACTATGAAGCCGGCCTTCCTCGCCCGGCAACACAACACCTGCATGCATGCCATTATTTGCAATCAGCTCCTGAGCCCGCTTCCCAGCCGGCGCGCGGCAACAAAAATTGTGGAGCTCGATGACTACGAACGCTGCTTCAATCGCGCGTTTGACGTTGGCTGTCAACCACATTGCATCCGGCACATCTGCCGCCATCCGGAACGCGAACTCTCCTTCGATTGCCAGCTGATGAAAACGGTTGTGGTCCAAAGTCACATCCGACCGGTAAACTTCGGTGTCGAAGATATGGCCAAATAGCGGTTGATTCAGGCCGAGCTGCTGCTGCACAACCGGACTGACACACCCAACTTTATAACCGGCAACCGATTCCCCACGGAGTTGACGAAGGCTCGCGACCTTGAATTGAAGCTCATAAGCTTCCGGCACGGTCAGATCGAATTCGGGATCGGCAAAGAGCAAACCCGGGCATGCGCCATCGTAGTCAGCCAATTGTCGCCGCGCGAGCTGGTCGAGATCAGGCGTCATTGCGAAACGCGCGTCACAATCGGCGGTGACAACGGGCCCCTGGCACTTTGCTACGCCCGTGCAATTTCCGGAACTGAAGCTGGTTTATCGAGAATCAGCTCCGTGGTCATGGTGATGGCCGCTTTCAGACTGCGGTAGACGGGACATTTATCAGCGAAAATGCCGTGGACGCGAGTCGCCGTTTCCCAATCTGACTCCGCA
The DNA here is from genome assembly GCA_035577325.1 of Bryobacteraceae bacterium. Lineage (GTDB taxonomy): Bacteria > Acidobacteriota > Terriglobia > Bryobacterales > Bryobacteraceae > QHXW01. The sequence goes on from DATLVQ010000610.1 coordinate 1,060, forward strand.
GCTTTCAGCTTCAATCGAACATGGATGCGCCGGATGACCAGCACATTTTCCTCAAGTTCAATTTCACCCACGGCTTCAGATATGAGCCGGCTATTCGAAGCATCGATGTGACGCACTTCCAGCGCGCCTCCGAAGGTGCCAGTAAGTCAACCAGCGGCCGCCGCGACGATGTAATCGAGCGTCGTGGCGTGAGGTTCCAGAACGTCCGACGGAACCTTGTAGTGTTCCGCGACAGCACCATGGACTCCGAATACCACAGGCGTTGCCTCTGCCGGTACATATGCTCTTCGAACTGGTCCCTTAATCCGTTCGATTCGAACTTCGGAACGATAGACAACCCCGGACATCATGACTCCTTCGCAACAGCGTCATACCTAAGTCTATGCTCCTAAGTCTACGCTGCAATTCTCACTCACGCTGCGCAACCTGGCGTTATTCGCACAGTCCTGCCCAAACCAAACGCTCGGGCCTTCTCTGCGGCAGAGCGGCTACTCGACCATCGAGTCTCCAGGTAGAAATGATCCGGCTCACACTGCGCGTGGGTATCTCGAGGTTTGTCCGGCGGCGCTGCGTCCAGGAGGCCTTCTTCAAGCAGCTGTCCTGGTGTGGACAGTGATTTCCCGCGAAGGACCGACTATGTCAGGCGGCGCAGTCGGAGAACCCGGTTATTGTAACTGTCGGTGATGATAAGGTCACCGCCGGGACCCATGCGGACGCCGTGGGGACGGAAGACTTCGGTGGCGAGGGGATTGGTTGGCACGAGTCTGTCACCCTTTTGGCCCGTGCCTGCGACGGTGGAGAGGGTGGAGGTTTTGGGGTCGAAGCGGCGAACAAGGTTATTTTCGGCGTCGGCGATTACGATGGTGCCATCGCGGTCCACGCAAAGATCCTTCGGTCCGTTTAACGGCGCCATTACGTTGGGAGCAATCAGCGTTTTGACCTTGCCATCGCGGCTCACAACGCGCAGAGCATTGCCGCCCCGCTCCAGAATGTACACGTTCTCCCGGTCGTCGACGGTGACGGC
>DATLVQ010000611.1:0-18733 GCA_035577325.1 Bryobacteraceae bacterium
GCGGGTGCCTGCATGGCCATTTTCGGGGAAGGATAGAACGTGGGATCGGGTCGCCACAGCGGCATAGGGACCTCCTCAAATCGAATTTATTCTATTTCTATCAAACTACTGGGCTATCTGTATAGGCCGAACTCGGTGCCCAATGCAACATAAACTAAACAATATACTTAGTAAAGGAACACAATCCCTATTGACTTCGGCAGTCTGTATACCTTAATCTCTATAGACATGATAGAGATTAGCGAATTTCTCTCTCACCAAGCGCTGCCTCAGAGTCGTCCCATGCCGTGCTGCTGTTGTTGTTGCTGACCACGCGGCCTAACCTTTCTCCCTTTCTCAAAAAATCAGGAGTGAAGTCAAGATGAGCAGCATTATACAGGCATTGTTCCCAATGTTTCGACGGTCGCGGCGCACCGAGTGGGCGGCGGCCCTAGCGATTACCATACTGCTGACGCCGGCGCGGGCGCAGGTGGGCTCGGGCAGCATCACGGGCGTCGTGCGTGACGCGAGCCAGTCTCCAATTCCCGAGGCCGGTATCAAGATCATCAACACACAGTCAGGGGTGATCACTAACCTCGTCACCAACGAAACCGGCTCTTACCGCGTGAATTCGATTCTGCCTGGCACATACCGGATCGAAGGCTCGGCACCTGGGTTCGACACAGTGGTGCAGAGGGACTTGGCGTTGTCCACAGGGCAGACGCTGGCCGTGGACCTGACGCTCCAGGTTGGAGAGCAGCGCCAGACGGTGACCATTGAGGCAAATACTCCGCTATCTGACACGCAGAGTTCCAGCCTCGCCCAGGTCGTGGGTCATGAGTACATCGAAAACCTCCCGCTGCCCAACCGGTCGGCGAATTCGCTGGTCAATTTGTCGCCAGGGGTGGTCATGATTGACCCCGGTCAGGGCGCCGAAAACTATCCCATCTTCTCGGTCGCCGGGGGGCGCGCCCGCAACCAGATGTTCACGCTCGACGGCGGCAGCATAGGCAACGCCGTCGGCCTTGCGCGGCCATCGCAGGTAGCGAGCCTGCCTCTCGATGCGCTCGAGGAATTCCGCATCATCAGCAACAACTACGCGGCCGAATACGGGCACTCTACGGGCGGGCAGGTGGCGCTGACTACGCGGTCCGGGACCAATCAGTTTCATGGCAGCGTCTTCGAGTATCTGCGGAACGATGCCCTCGACGCGCGTAATTTCTTCGCCGACGAGAAGCCTCCGCTGCACCTGAATCAGTTTGGCGGGGCCGTGGGCGGGCCGATACGCAAGGACAAGACCTTCTTCTTCGCAAGCTGGGAGCAGACCCGCGAGACCTCGAGCGATGCGGTGCTTTCGACCGTGCCGACCGTGGCCGAGCGCACGGGCGACTTCTCCAGTATTCCCAACGCGATTTATGACCCGTTCAGCCTTGTTGGCGGAGAAAAGCAGCCGTTCGCCGGGAACCGGATGCCCCTGAACAGGATCGATCGAGTGGCTGCCGCGGCCAGCAGCTTTTGGCCGGCCCCGAACCGGCGGGGCGCCGCGAACGGCGCCAACAATTACCTGGCCAACAGCCGGCTCGACCTCAGCCGGAATATCGTGGTCGGGAAGATCGACCACGTCGTGAGCGAAAAGGACCGGCTCTCGGCCCGCTATTACATCAACGACGCCGCGTCGACCAATGCCGGTTCCTACGGGATTCCCGTGGCCGATCCGCTGGCGACTAATACCGATGTCCGCATACAGAGCGTGCTCGGGACATACACGCACACGTTCAATCCCACGCTGCTGAACAGCTTGCAAGTGAGTTTCGTGCAGCGCAAGTTCATTCAAACGCGCCCAGGATCGGGCGAAGACTATGCCGGCAAGATCGGGCTCAATGGTGTGAGTGACGCCGCCTTTCCAACGCTCAACGTCACCGGTTACTCGCTCCTGGGATCGCAGGCTATCGCCAATAGTTCCATTGCCCGCGTCCAGACTCCAATTCAAGATCTGCAATTCCAGGATTCGATCTCAAAGTTCCTTGGCAAGCACGCATTCAAGGCCGGCGTCGAATACCGCCGCGGGTACAACAACGAATCCAACGATCTTTCTTCCTCCGGCAACCTGGTCTTCAACCGGTTGATCACGGACAAGCCGGGAGCTTCCAGCACGGGTGATGCCTATGCGAGCTTTCTGCTGGGCGCGGCCAATTCGGCTGCCATCAGCAAGACCGACGTCATTCCATCGCGCGCTGGATATTGGGCGGCATACGTTCAGGACGATTTCCGCGTGACGGACCGGCTGACACTGAATGCCGGGCTCCGATGGGAGGTCGAGACGCCGCGCTACGTGGATGGCAACAAACTGAATGGCTTCGATCCAGTGGCGATCAATCCCGTTTCGGGAACTCCGGGCGTAGTCACGTTCGCGGGCCGGAATGGCGCACCGCGCAGTTCGTTCGAGGGGAACTATAAGAACTTTGGCCCCCGCCTTGGTTTCGCCTACAATGCGCCGTTCGCCAAGGATCTGGTGATCCGCGGCGGAGCAGGAATCTTCTATGGGCCGAACATTAGCAACTCGGTGACCACCGCCGCCAGCCTGGGTTTCTCCGACAACGTCAGCTATGTGACTTCGCAGGCGGAGACAGCCTATGTTCTGCTATTGGACAATGGCTTTCCGGCGTATACGCGGCCCTCCATATACACTCCTGGATTCGGCGCGGTGCCACTTGGGGCCAGACCAACGACGGCGGTTACGTACTTCGACCGGAACCGGCCATCACCGGTCTCGTATCAGTACAACCTGGATATTCAGAAACTATTTTTCGGCAATCTGCTTGTGGAGACCGGGTACCTCGGCAACGTGAGCCATCACCTGACGGCAAACGACCTGACTATCGACCAACTGCTGCCCAGCCAGTTCGGGCCGGGGAAGACGCAGGCCCTGCGGCCGTTTCCGCAGTTCAGCAATGTGTCGATGTTGAACCCGGCGGTGGGGAATTCGACGTATCACGGCGTGTTCGTCAAAACGGAGCGCCGCTTTGCTCATGGGTTCTCGTTCCTCGCTCATTACACTTACTCGAAGTTCATCGACGACGTGGCGTCGGGAGACGAATTCGGCGATCCCGGCAGTTACATGGATCAATATAATCGCCGCCTGGATAAGGCGCTCAGCGGCACGGACCTGCCGCAGCATCTGCTGTTTACCGGGCTTTACCAGATCCGGCAGTTCAAGAACAACAAAGCTGTCAATCTCTTCGCCGGCGGCTGGCAACTTGGGATCGACGCCAATTTTCAATCAGGCGCGGCGTTCACGGTGTTCGATTCGGCAAACACCACCAACGGCTTCCCGGCCGGCACGCTGCGCCCGAATCTGATTGGCGATCCGCGGCTCAGCTCCGGCAGTTCGCTGCAGCACTATTTCAACACCGCGGCCTTCGCCCATCCGCCAAATTTTCAATTCGGCGATTCGCCACGATCGGTGCTGCGCGGGCCGGGGAGCGACAATGTCGACTTGAGCGTGGCCAAGACGTTCGCTGTCACGGAACGCGTCAAAACCGAGTTTCGCGGCGAGTTTTTCAACGTGTTCAACTTCGCGAATTTCGATATCCCGGGCCACATACTCGGAAACTCAGATTTTGGGATTATCAGCAGCGCCAAGCCGGCGCGCATCGTGGAGCTGGCGCTGCGAATGATCTTCTAGGAAACGCGATTCGGTGACGACCTTCAGAACGTAAACCGCATCTGCAGCTCCAGACGCCGGTTGTTGGCGTCCTCTGAGAAACCACCGCCGCCGAAGCCGCCGGCCATCTGATTCGCCAAACCGAAGAGAGGCGAGGTGATGTTGCCGACGATCGGCCCGGGGTTGTTGTGGTTCAGCAGATTGCGCGCTGAAACCGAAAGAATCAGGTTATACCGGCGGCTGGTCGAAGGAGCTCCAAAAATGTTTTGGAATCCGCCACCCAAGCCATAGGGACTGCCACCACCGCCGCGACGCCCGCCACCACCGGGTCCGCCCCCGCCCGGTCCGCCTGAACCGCCCGAGCCTTCGCGCGCCGGACCGAAGCCAAAGGTCTTGGCCAGGCGCATGTTGACGCTCACCGAGCCGGGCCCGCGCCCGAAGTTGCGCGGCAAAAGCTTTTCGTCGGGTGTCGGGTTAGGATCGAGCAGGCCATAGGGCGTCTGAATGACGCCGGCCTTATTCGGATCGGTGGCAATGCCGGGCCGGCCATTAAAAATGGTCGTGCCGTACAGATCGCCGCCGGACGTGATGTCGAATGGCGGGCCGGACTGCACCACCACAAACGGGCTGAGGCGCACGTTCCATTTCGTGTTCACTGATCCGCCGATGAAGACGCGGTGATGAATGTCCTGGGCCGCCGGGCCGTACTCGCCCGCGTAATTATAGGGATTCGCCGGAAAAGTGCCCAGGCCGTCGGTGCTGCTGCGCGCGTGATTGAAGGTATAAAAGCCGAACAGCGAAATATTCTGGTTCAGCCGCGAATTGACGTTGGTGATCAGCTGATTCTGGTTATAGAGGCCCGAAGATTCCATCAGGAAGACCGGATCGGGCGTGCCGAGCGGGAAGACGCCGCTTCCCGGTACGCCGAGCTGAAAGGTGCCCGGCAGAGGCGCGTTTATGTCGGCGGAGCGCAGCATGTGGACGCCGTGGGAATTGGTATAAGTGACGGCGACGGTAGTATGGTGCGGCAACTGGCGCTCGATGCTGGCGGCCGACTGCATCAGATATGGCGCGTGCAGCCGCGCACTGATTTCCTGAATGCTCTGCGTCGACTGGAAATTCGACAGTGAAGCAATCGGCGGAATCGTGGGGAAGAAATCGGGGTTGGTCACCACGTACTGCTGCTGCACGATGCCGTTATAACGCGAGGCGGTGAGTGTATTGGTCAGGTCGAACCGGTCGTAGAACATGCCGAACCCGGCGCGCAGCACGGTCTTGGCCTGCTTCTTTCCGCGGGTGCCGGGCGCCCAGGCCATACCAATGCGCGGCGCGAAATCGCGCGCGTCGTAGATGTTGGTCTGGGTTTCGAAGCGCAGCCCGGCACTCAGGGTGAAATTGGGCCGGATGCGCCAGTCGTCACCGAAGAACGCCCCTACATCGGCCTGGCCGACCGAGAGGGACGGCACGCCGGCGTTGATCGTGAACTGCGTCGCGCCGCCGCCGAGCGCGCGGATGTTGGCGGGCGTCAATCCCAGGCCCTGAAACAGCAGCGTGCGGCGATAGCGGTCGATGGAGGTGATCCGTACCATCACCGGGTTTCCGGAGGCATCGAGCACCGGCTGGTTGTTCGCGTCCAGTTGAGGCGCCAAACCGCCCGCGAAGGTGAAGCTGCCGCCGAAATTCTGCCGCGAAGTGTTATCGTCGGTCTCGCCGCGCGCCCGCACGCCGAAGCGGAACGAGTGCGTTCCGTGGAGGATCGAAATGTAGTCCTGAAACTCGTAGTTTGCTTGCGTGTCGAGCGAATGCCCCACCTGCGCGCCCCCGCCGTTGAAAGAACCCAGCACCTGGATTGCCGGGGTCAGGCTGTTGGCGAGATTATCGGTGTTCGACCGGAAATATTGAAAACGCACCTCATTCACGACGTGCGATCCGATTACCGCCGTTTCGCTGGCCTGCAGGTGCTGGTGATCGGTCTGCGTGTGGTATCCGCGTGAGATCAGGTTGAAGCTGCCGATGCCGGCATCCTGGATATCCATGTGCGAATAACCGTAGCGGAAGGATAGCGTATTGTTGGGTGTGAGCTGATAATCCACGCGCGGGCTGACACGAACGCGCCGCTGCGGCACGCTGAAGACGTCGGTGAACGGGTTGCTCACGAGCGTTGTTGGATCGAGCGTAACGGCGTTGATGATGGCGCCGTTATCGACCGAGTCGCGGCGGACGTCCAGAAAAAACGACGCGCGCTTGTTAATGGGCCCGCTCAAGTTGCCGCCATATTCCTTCAGCATGAAGGGGGCTTTCCGCGCGGCATAAGGGTTGCGCGAGTTCCAGATGTCGTCGGCGAAATTGTAGAAGCCTGAGCCGTGAAATTTGTCGGTGCCCGGCTTGGTGAAGATCTCGATGCGGCCGTAGCCGAGTTTGTCGTACTCGGGCGAGAAAGGGTTCTGGTTGATTCGAATCTCGCGGATGGAATCCTTGGCCGGAAGTTCGCCGCCGCTGAACCCATCAATGTAAATCGAGCCGCCGTTGGGTCCGGCGGACGGGCCGGCCAGAGCTTGCAGGTCGGATTGCAGATCTTCGGGATCGTCGGAGAGCGCCTGCAGATCCTCGCCCTGAATCACGAGCGCGCTGGCATTATTGGAAGGGTCAGCCGTGACGTTCGGCCCGGGATTGTCTTGTACGGTCACCTGCTGGGCGGTAGTCGCCACCTTCAATTGCAGGTTCAGGGACTGCGCGCCGGTGTTTAGCGTGACTTTCGCGGGCTGCGCGAGAGCGAGATCGGGGGCGGTGGCCTGCACGGTGTAGTTTCCAGATGGAATTCCGACAAAGGCGTACGATCCGTCATTAGCGGATGTCGTGGTTTTCACGTAACCAGCCGGCCCCGTGAGCGTGACCTTGGCGCTGGGAATCACGGCGCCGCTCTCATCGGTAACCTGCCCGCGCAGAGTCGCGGTCTGGGCGGCAAGGGGTGAGACGGCTAAAAATACCGCTAAAACCAAGTAAATCAGCTTCATTGTGAAGATTTCCACAGGCAGACAAACCCGCCTGAGTTTTGGACCAAGCTATATGGCGATTTGCCTCGCTCGGTGGTTACCGTGGCAGGCGGCTATGATGAGCTTTTCAACGCCCGAAAACCAGGACGTGGAACGTGCCTGGTTTGATGGTTCGACCGTCGCGCTCGGCCACGGAGAGGAAGATCTTCTTCGTCTTCGGGTCGAAGGCCATGGTTTTGGCTCCGCGCTCGGTCGTGACCTTGTCGACTTCCGAATAGTGGTCGGGCGAGTCTTCGTGGAAGATGTTCACGGTACCGTCGCCGTTCGAGAAAAAGACCAGCTTGGTAGCAGCTTCGAAATCGCCGGCGTCGACATGATCGCCGATCGGCATGGTGGTGACCACTTTTCCTGAGTCCGCGTTGAGCACGGCCATCATGTGGTTGCGGCAGCCGATGAAAATCCGGCGGGATGCCGCGTCCATGGCCATGGCGGAAGGCTCCTCGCAAGGCTTCAGCGGCCAGCGTTCTTCCAGCTTCAGCGCGATGGGGTCGATCTTCACGGTCTCGCTCTTGTCTTCAAGATTGATGAAAACTTTTCCCTTGCCGTCGCCCGAGGCAAACTCCGGGCCGCCGCCTAAATCGACCGTGCCGGTGACTTTTTGATCGGCGGCGTTGATGATGGTGCTGCTGTTGCTGTCGCCATTGTTGACAATCACGCGTTTGGTCGTTGAATCGTAGATGATGGCATCCGGTTTCTTGCCGGCGGGGAGGTGGCCGACAACGGCGAGCGTCTTTAGATCGAAAACCGTGACGTCGTTGGACTGGCCGTCGCTGACGAAGCCGCGGTTGAATTCGGGGGCGATAGCTATGCCGTGTACGCCTTTAGTATCCGGGATCTTGCCGACGATGGTTCCTTTGTCGGCGTCCAGCACATCTACCTGCGTGCCGTGCGAGACGTACACGCGCCGGTTGGCCTGGTCGACGCTGAGGTAGTCGAAGCCGCCATCGCCGGGCACGGGGATTTTGGTCAGCAGATGATACTTGACGGCGCCCAGCAGAGCCACGCCGAATAACGCGATCGTGATTGTTTTTTTCATAGGGAAACTCCGTTCAGCGAACAAGCCAACCTAATGCGCGGCGTGGTCTTCGAGGGCATGGAACATTATAGGGAGCGAGACATGAATATGCGATGAATGCGGAGGTCCTGCAGAATCCAGCGTGAAATTCTATTCAAACGGATGGGGTCTGCGCTTAAGGCGCGGATACCGAACTGGGATCCAACGCTGTGGTTTCCGTTGCCGCATTCCGGCAAGGTGTAATAAATGTTAACGATCCCCTCGTTTCCCTTTATCGGGCTTACAATTGCCTGGTCCGAGCCTAAGATTTTGCACTTTCTCATCTACAAAAAGCCCTTCACCGCGGGTAAGCTGGTTATCGCGCCCCTTGTGCGGCCGAAAGTCGAGACGATCCCCTCAGCGTTAGCGTCGTACGGAAATATCGCGGCTTGAATCGGTCCTGAAGTTAAAAGACATCCTTGATATGAAATGTTTTGGAGTGAAAACTTGAGCGCTAGAGCCGCCGTTTTGGTCTGGCTTGTGGCCGTCGCCGCTGCGATGCCGGCCCTTGGACAGAAGGAGGCGCCGGGCAAATTCGTCGGAAGCGATGCCTGCAAGACGTGCCACGCCGATGTGTGGTCGAAGTTCTATAAGAACCCGCACTTCAAGAGCATCGCGTCGGGCACGGAAACGCCGGAGCACACGGGATGCGAGAGCTGCCACGGTCCGGGGGGGCCGCACGTGGAGGCGCGCGGCGGCAAGGCGACCATCGTCGCGTTTTCCCAGCTGCAGCCGAAGCAGATTCTCGACAATTGCCTGCGCTGTCATGCGCAGACGCTTTCGCGGGCCAATATTCGGCGCTCGTCCCACACGCAAAACGACGTGGTGTGCACCAACTGCCACTCGATCCACAAGTCTCCGGCGCCGAAATTCCTGCTGGCGAACGTGCAAAGGGAGCTTTGTTATGGATGCCACGCCGACGTCCGCTCGCAGTTTTCGATGCCCTTCAAGCACCGCGTGAATGAAGGCGTCATGACGTGCACCGACTGCCATAATCCGCACGGGGCGTTCCCGCCGACATGGCGGATAGCGGACCGGCATCACATGATGGATCAGGCGCTGGCCAATGAGGAGCCGTGTCTGAAGTGCCACGAAGAAAAGCGTGGGCCCTTCGTATACGAACATCCACCGGTCCGGGTAGAGGGCTGCGAGATCTGCCATTATGCGCATGGATCGCCAAATTCGCGGCTTTTGCGCCGCCCAGTGGTTTTCACGATGTGCCTGGAATGCCATAACGGCGCGCCGGGATTCAGCCGGACCGGTGGCGGCGTTCCCGCAGTGTCGTCATTCCACGACCTGCGCTCGCCGAGATTTCAGAACTGCACCAACTGTCACGGGCATATCCACGGTTCCAACGTGGATTCGTTTTTCCTGAAATGAGGCGCCGTATGAGAGGGGTCATCATCATTTTGCTAACGGCCGGCCTCGCTGGCGCACAGCAAACGATCGCGCCCACTACGGAACCGGTTGGACCGCCGCGCGGTGATAATACCGTCGAGTACAACGTCGTCAATTCGATCGAGACCGGCTACCGCTGGAACTCAATCGGCGGAAACGAGGACGAATACCGCAGCCAGGTAAATTACGACAGTGGTGTGCGCCTGCTGGGGAGTTCACTGAACATCAATTCGCGCGACGGCCACGGCCGCTTTTTCGACGAGATCCTGCTGAACACGCAGGGCCTGGGCAATGACCCGTACGAATCGGCAATCGCTCGAATCCAGAAGAATCGCGTGTATCGTTTCGACATGACCTGGCGCCTGAACGATTATGTGAATCCCGGTCTGGTCAGCGCCGGCCAGTCGAGCGGCAATTTGCGGGACACACGCTACACCACTCAAGATGACGACCTGACTCTGTTTCCGCAATCCAAAATCAAGTTCTTCCTGGGTTATTCGCGCGGCGTGCAGGAAGGGCCGGCATTCACCTCGGCCGGTGGCTTCTTTGCGACCACCCTGAATACGACCGGTGTTTCGTTGATACGCGATGCCCGCAACGAATACCGGATCGGCAATGAGATCCAGTTCATGGGGATCCGGTTGAACTGGATGCGCGGCTGGGAGGACTTCAAGGAGGATCTCCGCGTCTTCCCGCAGTCTGATACCGGTGCGCTTCTGCCGTCCCAGCTTACGAACCCTTATCACGGCACCAGCCCATATTGGCGCGTCGCGCTGTTTGCCGACAAGAAGTGGTTCAGTATGAATGGCCGCTTCACATATACGAATAGCCAGCGGGCTTACGTTTCCACGCAGAGCGGATTCCTTGGCGGTGCGACACCCAACCTAGGAGGTCTGCAAGTGGTGACCATGGGGAACGGGCACCGTCCGGTGGCGACGGGCAATCTGACTTTTAGTATTTTTCCGACGTCGCGGCTCACGATCACGAACAGCACGGCGGTATACAACGTTCGGACGCAGGGCAATTCCGAGTTCCTCCAGGTGAACAACGGCACGGGGAGCTTTCAGACCCTGGACTTCCTCTACCTGGGTATTCGGACCATTTCCAACCAGACCGATTTGAACTATCAGGCGACAAAATGGTTCGGCGTTTTTGCTGGGTACCATTATTCCGACCGCTTCATCCGCAACATTCTGGACTCACCGGTTAACTATGACCAGACCAGCATCCTCAATGCCGGCGTATTCGGTTTGAGGATCAAACCCATTCAGCCAGTCACCATCGTGCTGGATGGCGAAGTGGGACGCGCGAATCACCCGTTCACGCCCAAAAGCGACCGTAACTACCAAGCCCTCAACGCGCGGGTGCAGTATAAGCACAAGAGCCTGCTACTCTCGGCGTATGCGCGTAGCGATTACAACAATAACTCCACGGTGCTGACGGCCTACAGCGCACATACCCGCACATACGCGGCGAACGCGTCGTGGACACCCCTGCGCTGGCTGTCGTTCAATGCCGACTACTCGAAGCTGCATCTGGACAGCCTGGGCGGCCTGGCTTTTTTCGCCGGCGGGGAGTTGCTGCAGAACCAATATTCGCTGTATATCAGCAATCTGCAAACGGGCAATATCGGCGTGCGTTTTGTGTTGGGGCGGCGGGCGGATCTGTATGCCGGTTATAGCCACGTGCAGGATACCGGCGACGGCCGCAATAGTCCGGTGGGATCGGGATTCGGGCCCGACATCCCCGAGTTCCAGGCTGCACAGACGTTTCCGCTCAAGTTTCAGTCGCCGCTGGCGCGGCTATCGGTAAAGATCACGAATCGCATCCGCTGGAACCTGGGGTATCAGTATTACGGGTATCGCGAAGATTTCTATAAGGGCCAAACATTCACGCCGGATTATGGGTATCGTGCGCAGACAGGATACACCAGCGTGCTGTGGTCGTTCTGAAGTCTGATTAGCCAGCCGTGCGGGAGATCGACCCTTCAGTTTCTTGGGCACCTTCTTCTTGGGCACCTTCGCGAGTCATGATGTCAGGGCGTCGCGCATGGGGGCAGTGCGCGTTTTAGTACCATAATCGTTACGCGAAACGATCAGCGCGCTGTATTTTCCGATGTCTCGCAGTGAGGTGGCAGCCCCAGGACGATGCGATGCCAGCCCCGCGCGATCTGTTTCCGCGGGGAATCGTGAACCGCTTTGCACGGTAAACGATCTGCTTTGGCTTCTCTATTTATATCCGCTCCGGCTCATTTCAACATTTGCTCCGCGCGCTCTGCTCTATTGGATTGGAAGGCTCGCAGAACCATGGATCCAGTTCCACATGAGGCGCCGAATGGAGAAAGGCGCGCGCTGGATCGTCTCCGCCGGATGCGCTACGCCGGACCGGGCGCCGGAGATCGTGCGCCAGTCGATCGCCAACAACGTGTATCACCTCTTGGATAACCTGCTTCTGATTCGACCATCGTTTCGCGAAAGGCTCCGTTGCGAGGGCATCCAGGGAGGTGAGCACCTCAACCGTGCTCTGGCAGCGGGCAAGGGTGTCATCTTAGAGACAGGCCACTTTTACGCCAATCGAATGGCCGAGCGATATTTCGCCTCTACCGGCTATCCGGTGCTGTACGTGCGGAATCAAAGGCCGGAGAACAGCGAGTCCGGGCGTTTGGGACGCTGTATCCTCCAACCGCGACTCCTCGAGTTCCGGCGGCGCGCCAGCCCGGAAGTCGTCTACATTCAGGACCCCGAATGCAGCCTCAAGATCCTGCGAAGACTGCGTTCAGGCGGACTGGTCAATATCCAGGTGGATGGGATTGTCGGCACAAGGGCCGTGGCGGGCATATTGCTCGGCCGTCCATGGCGCTTCCCAGCCGGGATTTTCGATCTGGTCCGGCATTCGGATTGCGCCGTGGTCCCGATGCTTTGCGTTGGTGGGATCGCGGGATTCCGTATCAGTTTTGATCCCGCCCTTGATTTTGCGACGGCAGATTCGAGGGATGAATGGCTGGCCAGCAATTTGCCTGTTATCGTGAGGGCGTTGGAAGAGCAGATTGCGGGCCACCCCGAGGAATGGAGGCTATGGACGCATTTCTGAAGGACGCTGGCTCGGAGGGGGACACGAGCGCAGGATCGCGGAATACCATGAACTGGATCCGATGGTCTTCGGGGAATCCGTGCTTCGGCTGGACTTCATGTGGACCTTGCGCAACTGGCGTCATGTATTGCCAAAATACCGGCGGCATGGAGCTCGGACGGCTCCGATACCTAAAAATCCCGGACGGCGCGGTCCGGCATATGCAAGCCGATTCGGTATTTCATCCCTTTTGGGGTGCAGTGGCGGACACACGCACGGCCTAGAATCGTGGATGTCGTTTGTACTTGGATAAAGGTGCCCGGTGGAATGGCTCGTTCCGCCTCCACCAGCATGCCGAAAGTGCTGACATCGAGCGCCTGGGCATGGAGCACGCGGTTGGTTTGGCCGTCCTGCCAGCAGAGATGAACCTGGCAATTGATGGCCAGGCGTTCATGCAGTCGCTTGTTGACTCTTGCGGGTGCGGGAGCCGATGCTGCCCGTGTTGAAGCCGGATGCTGTACGCTCATGGCCAACTCCTGGCAAACAGAGAATCGCTACGCTCAAGACATCCCAATCACGGAACCGCCATAGGTATGGTGGCGCTCATATAGGCTGGCCGTCAACATATCTTTGGATACCCGGTCCGGTAACTCCAACGTAACCCGAAGGCTTGTAACGAAAGTCCCTGGCGAACCATCTATACTGTATATTTACCTGGAATCCCTAAACGAGGAGTGTGCTTGTGGGAGACGTAGCTTATCCAGCCCCGCCGAACGGGTCGGGCATGAAGACCGCCATCCTGGTGGGCGCCATTGTGGCGCTGCTAGGCGCGAACGTATACATGTATTTGCAGCTGGATCGCGTCAAGACGGATGTGGCGAAGCTGCGCGAATCGGTATTAACCGAGATCACTAACCTGCGCGAGACGTCATCCGTGACCAGCCAGACCGCCAAGCGGCATTTGGATTCGCTCAAGGAAGAGTTGGAGACCACGCGGCGGCAGGCCAATTCGATGGCCACGGCGGCGAAGACCGAGGCGCTGAAGCATGCCGAGCAGCTGGCTTCCCAGATCGAAGCCGAGCAGAAGAAGCAGCAGGAGCAGGTGGCGAGCCAGCTGAGCCAGGTGAGACAGTCGGCCGACACGCAAATCGCGGCCGTGAATACGGACGTCAGCGGTGTGAAGTCGCAGCTTGGCATGACCCAGGCGGAACTGCAGAAGACTGTTGCGGACCTCAAGAAAGTCACGGGTGACCTGGGTGTCCAAAGCGGTTATATCGCTACTAACGGCAAGGAACTCGCCGCGCTGAAGCGTTTGGGAGAGCGCAATATTGTCGAGTTCAACCTCGCCAAGAGCAAGCAGCCGCAGCGCGTGGGCGACATCAGCATTACACTGAAGAAGGCCGACCCCAAACACAACAAGTACACCGTTGAGGTGCTGGCGGACGACAAGATCACCGAGAAGAAAGACCGCACAATTAATGAGCCAGTGCAGTTTTATGTCGCCAAGGGCGGCAGGCTGCCTTACGAGATCGTCGTGAACCAGGTGGGCAAGGACAAAATCGTTGGATATCTATCGACGCCCAAGGATCAAGTCGCACGGAATTAGCCGCGGTTACTCGAGCGGCAGGATAGAAACGAACAGCTTTTCAGGACGTTTGATTTCCACTTTCACTTTTTCGCCGAGGGAAAGATTTCCAGCCAAGGTCAGGGTGTAGTGGGCGCGGAGCACGTCGAAGATGCGGGGCCCCGCAGGCTCGACTGAAGTTTTCCGCATATCTTTCAGGCTGAACGATGCGCCGCCGGTCTGGCGCGCCAGCATCTCGAACATCGATTTCTCGTATCCGACCACGTACACAACAAAAATAGACACGCCGTTGCGGCGCGCCAGGTGAACGACTTCGCTTTCCCGTACGCGGCTGGAGCCTTCGAGGCCGGTTGTCGCAAGGAGGATCACGCGGCGAAATGTGCTGTTCTGAAATCCGCCGTCCACTGTCGCATAAAGGGCGTCGAGCACGTGGGGCGTGTTTCCGTACTTGATCTGGCGCACCGCTCGACTCAAAAGTTCTTTGCTCGAGGTGAAATCCTGAATCAGGTCGGCGGAAGAGTGGAAAGCGACGACGGCCATCTGCTCTTTCGGCTGGAGCTGCGCGATGAGGTCCTCGGCCACGGGCTGCACCGCGGGGCCCACGAGGCTGGTATCGAGCAGCAGGACGACGTCGAGCACCGCGCTGGTGTATTCGGCGGACTCCACCTGACGCGGGGTCTTCTCGTCCAGGACGGTGAAGTCTTCGGCTTTGAGTCCGGTCACCGGCCTGCCGGATTTCTGTTCTACGACCGTCACCAGGACTTTGGTCGAAGCGTGCAGAGGTTGCAGTAGTGTGCCGAGCAGGCAAAGAAGGATCGCGCGTTTTCCATGCATCAGTCGATGTTCAGTCTAGCGCATCTGTTGCCGTGCTAATCGAGCAGTTCGCCACGCAGCACGGTGACGGCCTGGCCGGCCAGAATGCAGCGATCTCCGTTGAGGCGGACGCGAACCACGCCGCCGCGCGCCGAGGCCTGGTACGCCGTTAATTCGGTCTTGCCGAGGCGCTTCGCCCAGAAGGGAGCCAGGCAGCAGTGCGCCGAACCGGTTACCGGGTCTTCATTTACGCCCACGGCCGGAGCAAAGAAGCGAGAGACAAAGTCGAAGCTGCTGGTTTCGGCGCGCGTAGTGACGATGACGCCGCGTACGGGAATCGCCGCGAGCAATGTAAAATTCGGCTTCAGATTACGCAGGGCGGTTTCAGATTCCACCTCGACAATGTAGTCGAACTGGTTTCGGCCAACGTATTTGAGAGCGGCTCCGAGCGCTTCCGCTAGTCTTGGAGGGGCATCCGCCGGCTCGTCGGCCTTTGCCGGAAAATCCATTTCGATCCAATCGCCGCGCCGATCGGCGGTCAGCAATCCGCTTTTCGTTTGAAAGCAAGCCTGCTCACCGGGCTTCAAGTGCCCGTCTTCCCACAACGCGTGCGCACTGGCCAGCGTGGCATGGCCGCAGAGCGCAACTTCCGCGGCCGGTGTGAACCAGCGCAGATCGAAGGCGTTGCTATTGCGTATCAGAAAAGCGGTCTCGGAAAGATTCATTTCACGCGCCACGTTCTGCATCCACATGGCATCGCGGGCCGACGGCAGCACGCAGACCGCGGCCGGATTTCCGGCGAACGGCTTGGCGGTGAAAGCGTCGACCTGAACGATGGCGAGAGGCATTTCTGGCACCATTGTCGCATCGGTCCGCCGATTTCCGTCGCATGCTTACGGTAAGCGCGCCGCGCGCATTAGAATGGACCACATGAAAACATCCGTCGTGGCGGGTTTGATGGCGGTTTCGTGCCTCGGCGTGCGCGCCGCGGACCTGCAACTGCAAGCGGGCGTTGCCAAAGTTGAGATCACGCCTTCGGCTTTCGGCCCCATGTACGGTTATGCAAACCGCAAATGCGGACCGGCGAACGGCAAGCATGATCCATTGTTCGCGAAAGCGCTAGTGCTGGCTACCGGTGACGCGCGCCTGGCCATCGTGACGCTCGACTTGGGCAGCATTGTTTCCGAGAATCTGAAGCGCGACGTGTCCGCCAAGCTGGGGATTCCGGTGCTGCTGCTGGCGGCGTCGCACACGCACTCGGGGCCGAATTTTCTGCCTTACGAAGGCAGCGTTCGAGGAATTACGCCGGCCAAGTTCGAACCGTCGGCTTACCAGATCGAACTGGAGCAGAAGGTATTCGCAGCCGTTGAGCGTGCCGCCTCGTCTATGTTTCCGGCGACGCTGGGAATCGGCCGGGGCTCGTTGCAGCTCGGCTACAATCGCCTGTTGTTGCGGGACGACGGCCGGGCGCGCGCGCTGTTCGACAATCTGGAGCGCGTCCCGTACGGTCCGGTGGATCCCGAATTCACGCTGCTTCGCGTGGAAGACACGAGCGGCGCGACGCGTGCGCTCCTGGTGCATTACGCGTGTCACGCCGTAGTGCTGGGCCCCACCAGCTGCAAGTGGTCGGCCGATTATCCGGGCGCCATGCAAGCGAAGGTAGAGGCCGGGATGCCGGGTGTGCAGTGCATGTTTGTGCAGGGCGGCGCCGGCGACATCAATCCGCTGTTCGAAGGCCGCAGCGGCAAAGAAGACGAAGATTTCGCCACCATGCAAACGATGGGTGAACTACTCGCTGTCGAAGTGCTGCGCAGCGTGAAGAGCATCAAAGAAATTTCGCCAGTTCGGTACCCGATCCAGTACACGAGCGAAGTGCTGAAGTTCTCGGACCGGTGGGGTAAGGATGCGCCGCTGGATGTCGGCATTACGACGGTGTTGATCAACCGCGAGATCGCCATCGCCGCCGTCCCCGGCGAACCCATGCACAAATTCCAGACCTACTGGAAAAAGAACGCCGACGTTCCGTACCCGCTGTTTTATGGCTACACGTACGGCTCAGGCGGCGTGTGGCCGGGTTACATTCCCGACATCCGTTCTGCGGCGTATGGCGGTTATGGCGCCGATGCCAGCACGGAGATCGAAGTCGGCGCGGGCGAGACCATCATGAAGCATCACCTGATCAATCTCTACCGGCTGCGGGAGATGTGGCTGGATAAGCCGGGGAAACCTTGAATTCGTCTTTAGTGATTCCGGGCGCGCGCTTCGGCGGCGATGCGCTCGTAAATTGTTTTCGCACGCCGATAACGCGTTTGCGCGGCGTCGCGCTCGTGCGGAAAGAAGCTGCTCCAGGCACCGCCGGGCGAGGTCTGGCGGAGCAGGTTGTCGATGAAGCGTACAAAGAAATCGGCATCGGCCGAACTGGAGCGCACAGGAGCATGGCTGATGGTCACGTACACGGCGCCGGTATGGACCTGATGACCGCGTGCGTCAACGCGCCGCGCGCAGATCCAGCTGCTGTCATCGAGATCGACGGTGGCTTGCAGTGAAGCAGGCCGGCCCGGCCCGGCAGATGCCTGGCGGCTGGCCACGACCATT
This sequence comes from Bryobacteraceae bacterium, assembly GCA_035577325.1. Taxonomy (GTDB): domain Bacteria; phylum Acidobacteriota; class Terriglobia; order Bryobacterales; family Bryobacteraceae; genus QHXW01. The sequence continues at coordinate 17,211 of DATLVQ010000611.1, forward strand.
CCGTTACGAACTACTTCGATTTTTCCGGCGAATGGAGCGGCCGCCGACCACACAACATCCACGGCGATCGGTCCTTTTCCAGCGAGAGAAATTTCGTCGCCCGGCGCCGCGCCGCGGTTCACTTTCAGATCCAGAAATTCACGATTCGCGTTGCGGGAAACCACGGTCCGGCCGGTGGCCAGGCCATTGATCCAGCCCCGATAGGTCAAAGCTCCATGCGGCGTGCGCACATAAGTAAGCTGCGTACCGATGGGTTCGTGGCGGTTGCAGGGAAAATCGGTGGCCGCGGCCAAACCCGGCCGGAAACCGCAATTCAACAGCCGGTAGTAAGCCTGGGTAGCGCTATCGCCGCCGTTGACGTCTTCCATGAGGAAGTCGACAGTGCCGAGCGCGATTTCCACCGGATACTCCAGAGGAGCGCAGCAATCCAGATCTTGTGGAATATCATTTTTCAGGTACTGCATGTGTGCGAGCCCCACCACGGCCTTCTGCCGTTTTGCGCGCTCTATCAAGGGGTACGTGTATTCAGCGAAGGTTCTCTCACCGTGCTTCAGGCCGAGCAAAATCAGGTGCCCGCCGATGGCTTTCTGTTCGAAGGTCACGCCGCGGGGATCGAAGTGCCACTCGGCGTCCCAGTGCAGAATTTGTCGCGGAGTCGAGAGCGGAAAATCTTTCCCATTGATTTTCGGCAGATCGCGCGGGGCGTCGCGCACTTCGCCGTTACCCATGTCGGCCAGCAGCGAGACCACAGCGAGATTGTTGGTTTTCATAGCGGCGAAGACTTCTTCGGGCGTGACGGTGAGCCCGCCCGCGACGCCGCAATCGCAATGGACGTGCGCGTCGCCCGCGAACCATCCGGCCGGCTCAGGATTTTCGGCCGCGTGGATCAAAGGTAGAGCCAGGAAGAGAACGACGAGAATTCTACGCGCCGGCACGCGAACTATCATATGACGGAGCCGCGCGAAACACCGCCCTACGGTTCCGCCGCGTACTTCTGATAGGCTTCCGCGATGTGCGCCTCGCGGTAGTCGCCGTGATGGATGATCACGCGGTAACGGAACGTCAAGGATTTATGTTCGGGAATGGTCCAGCTGCCATCCTGGTTTGCATCGCGCGTGAAATCCCGGAGTCCGAACGGATTCGCAGCGAACAAGCCGTAGCCGCGCGCATGCCAGGTGGTCGGATGGCGAAAGCTCTTCGGATGGTCGAGCACCGCGATGCCTACGTCCTCGCCTTCCACTTTGCCGTCATAATTCACCCAATCGGCACGCTTGCCCCAGATAGCGTTCTCGCCTTCGGCGCCGAGCGAATTCACCATGCGGCTGGGCGGTGAATTCAGTTCCTTGGCCACGCGAATACCAAAGGTGCCTTCCTTGGAATCGCCGAAAGTGAGAGGACCGTGCGTTGCACGAACCGTGAACTCACAGTCGATGATGCGCGTGCGATCGTCGCCGCGGAACGTGAAAGCCTGCGTTTCCTCGCCGATCACGCGGCCCCTGGGACCGAGCAGGCTGAACTCGGCG
>DATLVQ010000612.1:0-2491 GCA_035577325.1 Bryobacteraceae bacterium
AAGATCGCATCGCTGGGACCTTACGAGACCAAAGAAATGAGCGCCCCGCTGAACACGAAGTTGCGCGTTTATGAGCTGCCTGACTGGCAGAACCTCGTCCCCGAAGTTCAAATCACCTCGCCGCAATAGCGCGTATGTCTACCAGGCTCCGGAAAAGCAATGGTAAAGGCGAGGGCAGTGGATGGACGCCGATAAACGCCGATTGAAAACAATTCAATCTGAAGACATTCGGTTTTGTGGTCAGCCAGCAGACGACATAGATCGATCATCTGCCCCTCGCTGGCCCGTTCATCTTTTTTCCTAGGCCTGCTACGCGCCGATATCCGCGGTGCAGTACTTGCATTTGGTGGCTGCGAGCGCGATGGTTTCGGTACACCGCGGGCATTTCTTCGTTGGCGCGGGGGGAGCTTCCTTGATCAACGCTTTGGTGATCAGGTAGATCACTAAGGCGATCACCATGAAATCCACGATGTTTCCCAGGAACGTGCCAACGTTGAGGGCGTTGACGACCTCTTTACCGTCCGGGCCGACGTGAGTGGTTAGCACGATCTTGGCGGCGCGCCAGTCACCACTGGGCAGCAGCAGGCTGATGACCGGCATGAAGATATCGGCCACCAGCGAGGAAACGACTTTGCCAGTGGCAGCGCCCATGATGAAACCGACCGCCAGCGCCAGCACGGAATTCTTGGTGAGGAAATCCCGGAAACCTTTGAACATAAAGTTGCTCCCCGCTATGACATGCGCATGGTACTACAGCAGGAGGGTCTGGCTCCAGGGCGCGCAGGATGTCGCGCCTATTTCTGGGCCCGGCTATCGTTGTCCTAATTTGTGGCCCGCGCTCGCTTTAGATATTCGGCAATCACTCTAAAGTCTTTCAGCTGCTTCTTATTCTGCGTCATAGGTTCCGACTCGGAATCCCCCGGACGCCACTCGTTGACCTGCCATTGCACGCGTGACAGCGCCGTTCCACCTTTATTGTCCTTCGTGTTCACATGGGCGCCTGCCTCGATTAGGATTTTCACATTATTCGCGCGCCCGTGTAGCGCGGCCAACATTAATGCCGTCACGCCGTTTACGTCCTTGGCGTTGACATTGGCGCCGTTCGCGATCAGAAGCCGGACGATGGGTGGATCATAGGACACCGCCACCATCAAGGGCGTGATGTTGAAGCGAGAGGTAGCATTGACATCAGCACCATGCTCGATGAGCTCTTTTGCTATATCCCGGCTGTCTGTAAAGAAGAGGGCCGTTAACGCATCCTCGTTCTTCGCGTCTACAGCGGCTCCCGAACGCAGCAACTGCCGAAGAGCACCCAGCTCAGCTCGATTGGCGGCAATCATCAATGCGGTGTTCCCGTGCCGATCCGGTCCATTGACATTTGCACCGGCAGCTATCAGGCTCTTCGCAAGCCCCATATCTCCAAGATGCAGGGCGCGCATCAGGGGCGGGACGGTGGGGTCAGTCAACAACTCATCACCGTCAATGTTGGACCTGGGGTCGTACGGTCGCCCTACGTCCCAGCGACGCTCCGAAGGTACTTTCTCCACGCCGGCCGGATTCAACGGAGCGCCGGCAAAGCCTTCGCCTGAATTCCTGACAACTTTATCGGGTCGCGCGGCTCGCAACCGAAAGTGATGGCCTGAACCTACCAAAACGTAGACTGCCACTGCTACCGATGTCGGAATCAAGATTACCACCAAGACTGTTCGCCGCCTGGTCACGAGACACCTCCCGCCCAGTCTGCCTCTAATTGGAAGCCAGTAGTTAGAACCTCGCGAAGGACGTTAAGTTCCGCGGGTGCCGAACGGCCAAGAATCGTCTTGCATTCGGTGGCTACTCTGGCGGCCACGCTGGACTGGCACAAGCTTGCCAATTTTCAGTGCTTTGCTAACGTAGCGGGAGCATGCAAGGCGCGAAGGGTGGCTGCGGCGATTTCGGCGCCGCGCGCGTCGAAGTGCGCGTTTAGCGCTAGTGACCGGCTGAGATATTGAGCGCCTTCGGCTTTATTGCCGAGGGCGCTGGCGATCATTCCGGCGTGATAGTAGAAGGCCGGCTCGGGCGTACCGAATTGCAGGGCATTGCGGGAGGCCTGGGCGGCTTCGGCGAGCTGGCCATTTTGATACAGAGCCCAGGCCAAGGCATCGTAGGTGTAGACATCGCGGCGGACTTCGAGTTCGGCTTGCGCTAATTCGAGCGCACGTGGAAGGTTCCGCGCCTGGTCGGCGAAGACCAGCGCAAGGTTGCGGTTGGTCTTTTCGTGGTTGGCTCGCGCCATTTTGTAGATCATGTCGATCAGCTGGAGTTGCCGCTCGGCTTCGGTTTTCTTTCCGATGCGCGCGTAAAGATCGGCCAAGGCTGCCGCATATTCGGGCATGGGGACGGCGGCCTGCGCGCGTTTGAGGCTGATGATGGCGTCGTCAAACTTGCCCTGCGCGGCTTGCACGCGGCCGAGGCCGGCATGCGCGGGATAGTAACCCTCGAAAGTCCGCAG
>DATLVQ010000613.1:0-2601 GCA_035577325.1 Bryobacteraceae bacterium
GCGTAAACTGACCTTTCTCGTTCTGGCGCCCGTCTTGCTGTTTCTGGCGGGTTGCGACCTTGAAGATCTCGGCTCCTCGGACCGGTTCACCGCCGATTTCCACTACGGCTCCCTGAAGGGGGCCCGGCTGTCGGTCGAGAATTTCAACGGCTCGATTGAGATCGCCAGCTGGGATCAAGACACAATCGACATTTCGGGAGTGAAATATGCCGGGACGGCGGAACTTCGCGACGCGATGAAGATCGACGTGGCGACGACGGGCGACACAGTGCACGTTCGCACGGTGCGGCCGTCGGAGCGGCGGGGGAATATGGGCGCCAAGTATGTTATCAAAGTGCCGCGAAAGACCGAGCTGGACCGCATTACGAGCTCCAACGGCAGCATTCGAGTCACTGACATCACCGGTGCGGCGCGGTTGCGATCCTCGAATGGCGGCATCCACATCATCAATACAAAGGGAAACGTGGACGCACAAACCTCGAATGGGAATGTTGAAGTGCAGGATCTAGACGGGTCGGCCGTGCTGAAGACGTCGAATGGCCGCGTGCATGCAGAGGGCGTCAAGGGAACGCTCGAAGCGGAGACCTCGAATGGCGGCATCAATGTCCACCTGACCAAGGCTGATTCGGGCCGCCCGGTCAAACTCGACACATCGAACGGCAGCATCGACCTCACGGTCGACGGCGGCAACCAGAACGACGTGCACGCTTCCACGAGCAACGCCGGGATCACGGTGCATATGCCGCCATCCATCGGCGCGCGCCTACGTGCTCACACGTCGAATGGTTCCATCACGTCGGACTTCGAGGTGCAGGTGCAGGGGCAGATCAGCAAGCACAGTTTGGAAGGCATAATTGGCGCCGGCGGACCGGTTCTGGACCTCTCCACTTCGAACGGCGGGATTCACTTGGTGAAACTGTAGGACGTGTCAGTGTTGGGTGTAACTCTCGTCTGTGGTTTTGTGTTTGCCTGCATGGCTGTCGAGATTGTTTCGGACTCCTATGACCCGGCAAGCGGCGAGATGCGTCTTGGGTTAGTGGCGCTATCGGTCATTCTTCACTGCATCGAGTGGCTTCTCTAAAACGTTGAGTCCACTACTTATTCCATCGCCACCAGTAAGTCCTTCGCTTCCACCTGCTGGCCGGCCTGTGCATGAACCACTGTTACTCTTCCCGCGATGGGTGCATAGATGGTGCTCTGCATCTTCATGGCTTCAATGACGAGCAGACGCTCACCTTTCTCTACGGTCTGATTGGGCTCGACGGCGACGGTCGTGATCATGCCGGGCAGCGGTGCGCCGATATGGCCAGGATTATTGGGATCCGCCTTCAAGCGTTCAGCGGCTGAGGCTTTGAGCGAACCGTCGCGCACTGTCACTTCGCGCGGTTGGCCGTTCAATTCGAAGAAAACCGTGCGGCGGCCGTCGGGATGGGGTTCGCCGAGCGTGAGGAATTTGATGACCAGGCGCTTGCCGGCTTCGATATCGACAGTGATCTCCTCGCCTTTCTGCATGCCGAAGAAGAACTGTGGAGAAGGCAGAACCTCGATGTCATCCCATGCCTGCTGCGAGCGCGCAAACTTTACGAACACGTCCGGGTACATGAGGTAGCTCAAGACTTCATCGTGTTCCGGCTGCCGGCCAATCTTCTTTTCGATCACACGCGCCGTTTCCTCGAGATCCACGGCGCCCAGGCGCGCACCCGGACGGCCCCGTTCCGGCTTTCGTCCTTGCAGGATCACCTGCTGCAATTTCTTGGGCCAGCCGCCTTCCGGCGTACCGAGCGTGCCCGAAAACATTTCGACCACGGAATTGGGAATCGCCAAGTGATGACCGGGCCCAAGCTTTTCGAATTGCTGGATCGTCATTCCGTGGGTGACAAGAAAAATGGCCATGTCGCCCACCACTTTGCTGGAAGGCGTCACCTTAACGATGTCACCGAATGCCAAGTTGACGTCGGCATAAGTGCGCGCGATTTCGTGCCAGCGCGCGCCCAGACCCATGGCCTCCGCTTGCTCCTTGAGATTTGTGTACTGGCCGCCGGGCATCTCGTGGATGTAGACCTCCGCGGTGCCGCTGGGCGGCCCGGTGTCGAAGGGCGTGTAAATGGCCCGCACGGCTTCCCAGTAATCCGCGCAGACGTTGAGCGCGTCAAGATCCAGCCCTGTCTCGCGGCCAGTGTGCGCCAGAGCCGCGACCATCGAATTGAGATTGGGCTGGCTGGTTTGCCCGCTCATCGATGCGATCGCGCCGTCAGCCGCATCCACACCGGCATCGCTGGCTTTCAAGACCGACGCCGCGTTGATGCCACTGGTGTCGTGCGTGTGGAAGTGAATGGGAATCCCGACTTCATCGTGCAGCGTCTTGATCAGTTTCTCGGCCGCATACGGCTTCAAAAGACCGGCCATGTCTTTAATGCCGAGCACGTGCGCGCCCATGCGTTCCAGTTCCTTCGCCATCTTCACGTAGTACTTAAGTGAATACTTCTGCCGCGTGGGATCGAGAATATCGCCTGTGTAGCAGAGTGCCGCCTCGCACACCTTGCCCGTACGGCGCACAGCTTCCATCGCCACCTTCATGTTGGGGAGCCAGTTGAGCGAATC
>DATLVQ010000614.1:0-4742 GCA_035577325.1 Bryobacteraceae bacterium
TCTCGAACTTCTCGGTAGTGCCGCTCGGCCAGTGTATCTCAACCACGTCAAGTGTGCTTGCGCGCCCCAGGCCGAAATGCACCCGGCGCATGCTCTGACCGGCGTAGCCATTGCCTCCGTTGACTTCGCGAATCTGGGTGAGCCCTCCGGCGGTCAACTTGATCCGAGCGCCGATTCCGTCCCGGTTCGACCTGGTGCCCATCAGTAATAGCTCGACCCAGTTACCTACATCTTCGGTGACGTTTCGATACAGCATGGCCGGTTGGTCGACATTGGTTTGAAACATGTCAATCCGCCCGTCATTATCGAAGTCCGCCAGGCCGATACCACGCCCGTCGCGGTCGTTATCGACACCCGCCCGGGCGGAGATCTCCTGAAACGATTGCCCTCCGGCGTTATTACGGAATAATTTTTTGTTCTGATAACCGCTCCAGGTCATATTACCGATGGGCGGCCAGCTATTCACGTCGCTGAAATCCACGCCCGGCTTGACGATCATGTTCACCAGCACCGGGATATAGTTTTCCTTGCCGGCGGAGCGCAGGCCGTTCACCACAAATAAATCCTGCCAGCCATCGTTATCGAAATCGCCGAATTTCGCGCCCCAGCCCCAAAGGGTCGCGCAAGTCCCGGTCTCCCGCGAGACATCGTTGAATGTGCCGTCGCCGTTGTTGTGCCACAGCATATTGCACTCTTTCATGTACTCGTCGGTGATGTTGGTGACGTAGACATCCATCCAGCCATCGTTGTCGTAATCGGCCACGTCAACGTTCATCCCCTTGCGGGTATCGAAGCCTATGGCTTTTTCCGTGACGTCACGGAATGTCCCGTCGCCGTTGTTGAAAAACATCCGGTCGGTGCCGTAGTCGCATGCGAGGTAAATGTCCTGCAGGCCATCGTTGTTCAAGTCGCCATGGCCAACGTCGGTGGTCCAGCCGGTATGCTTATCCAGCCCGGCCTTCCTGGTTACGTTGACGAACGATCCCTTGCCGGTATTTCGCCACAGCGTGACGCCGCCGCCATTGATGGCATTGTCCAGATTGTTCGGCAATACGTGCGGGGTTTTGAGATCGATCAGGTTCACCGGCTGGAAGTAGTTGCCGAACAGCAGGTCGAGGTAGCCGTCGTTGTCGTAATCGAAAGCGATCACGGCGATGGTGTTGGCAAATTGATCCAGGCCGGAAGCCGCCGTTACATCCTTGAATTTGCCGTTACCCTCGTTGTGATAAAGAATGGGCGTGCCGAAGCGGGCGACCAGCAGGTCGTCGCGCCCGTCATTGTCGTAGTCGAACCAAAGTGCGTCGGCCACGATCGAGCGCTCGTCGTTGCCGCTCGAAACGCCGGCCGACTCTGTTACTTCCGTGAATTTGAAATTGCCATCGTTATGGAACAGCCGGCACTTCCCGCCGGCGCGGGAGTCGGTAAGAAAGATATCGTCCAGACCGTCGTTATCGTAATCGCCCACGGCAACCGCCGCGCCGCCCGCGGTGAAGATGTTCAAAATATCGCCGTTCTTGCCGGGGAATTGGCGCGTGTGGTGGGTATGCTTCACACCGGCTTTCTCCGCCACCTCAGTGAACCGGATTTCGCGCCGGCTGGACCAGGCCCACAGGCTGAAGGGCACCACGGCCACCGCCAACATAAATAGTCCAGCGAGGGCGCGGCGCGAGTACTTGGATCCGGCTCGGATTCGTTCATCCATGCTCAATGGCCAGTCCACATTTCGCTGAGGTTGGTATCCACCCTCCGGCTGGGATCAAACACATCGTCGATATAGGCCTTGAGCTGATCGCCGCTGCGCGAAAGGCGGGCATCGAGAGCCGGATTGCCAGGGAACTCGCGCAACCCCTCGCTCCACATCGCGCGGGCTTTTTCCAGTTCGTCCATTTTCCAGTAGGCGTCGCCCAGCGATATATACACGCGCACGTGGTAACTCTTTTTCGCTTCTTGCTTTTGCATCGCCAGGGCCTTTTCCAGGTCGGCGATACCCAGCGGCGTGCGGCCGAAGATTTTGGGCCAGAAAAGGTAACTGTTGCCGCGAGTATAGTAAGCCAGCCAGTTGGGCGAGACCTCAATCGCTTTGCTGAATTGAGCGAGGGCCGCGTTGGCGAGGATCACCTGTGTGATGGAGCCGGCCACCGGCATCTTGTCTACGTAGGCGAAGCCGTAGTTCAAATAGGCATTCGCGGCGGTCGAGTGGACGGCCACCAGTTTCTCGAAGAATTGCAGGCAGCGATCATGGTCCTTGGCCCGAATCACCGCCTGCCGGTATTCGCTTCCATAGCGCAGATTGTCGGGATCGAGCCCGAGGGCCTGCTCGAAACTCGCCAGCGCTGACGCCCAATCACCGGCGGCGCGCGCTTTCAGCCCGGCCTGGAACGAAACTTCAGGCGAGGCTGGCGCTCCACCGGCGGCCATCGCCACGACCACCAACAATATTATCGATGAAGGGCTATGCCGGGTCATATTTGGCTGATTTTCGCACTCCTCGCTCGCCTTCGACGATCTTGTGCAGGCGGTCCGCGGCCAATCCGGTGAATACTTCTTTTTGCCCCGTAGGCCATCGCACCTCGACGCGCTCCACGCTGTTGATTGAACCGAGTCCGAAATGCACGCGGTTCGAGGACTGTCCGGCGAAGCTATTGCCGCCGCTCAAGAATTGCAACCGGGTCTGACCTCCGGCGGTGAGTCGCACCTGCGCCCCCACCGCCGCGCGATTGGAAGCGGTTCCCTGCAGCAGAAACTCAATCCAATGCGCGCCTGCCGGCAGCGTGTTGTGGTAAAGGTACGGCGCCGCGTTGGCGTTTGCCACAAACAGATCGAGTCGGCCGTCGTTGTCAAAATCGGCCACGGCAACGCCCCGCCCATCGCGGACTGAATCCAGTCCATGACGCGCGGCCTCGTCCACGAAGTATTCTCCGTGCTGGTTGTGAAACAGGCGCTTCTTTTGATAGCCGCTCAGGCTCTTGTCCCCCATAGGCGGCCAGTTCCGCGCGTCCGCAAGATCCAGGCCCGGCTTGACCAGCATTTCAAAAATATCCGGCACATAGCTCTAGCTGCCGGCCGAGACCCACCCATTCATCACGTAGAGATCCAGCCAACCGTCGTTGTCGTAATCGAAAAATTTGGCGCCCCAGCCCCATCCGGCGTTGTAGGTTCCGGTATCGCGGGAGACATCGGTGAAGGTGAGATTCCCGTTATTGTGCCAGAGGAAATTTCCCTCGCGCATGTAATCGTCGGTCACATTGGTGACGAAAATATCGAGGAGGCCGTCGTTGTCGAAATCGCCCCATTCCGCGTTCATCCCTTTTTTCGTGTCGAAACCGATAGCCGATTTGGTGATGTCCCTGAACGTGCCATCACCGTTGTTGACGAAGAAGCGGTCGGTGCCGAAATCAGCCGCGACGTACAGATCATCCCATCCATCGTTGTTGGCGTCGCCGTGTCCCAGATCCAGCGTCCAGCCGCTGAGCCGCAAGCCGACCTTGTCGGTAACGTCCGTGAACGTGCCGTTTCCGTTGTTGTGAAACACGATGACACCGCCACCATTATTGGCGGTCTCCATATTTTCAGGAAAGAAACGGGGCGTGTCTGGATGGAATACGTTCACCGCCTGGAAGTAACAGCCCACGAACAGGTCGACATATCCATCGTGGTCGTAATCGAAGGCGATGGCTTTGATGGCATTCGCGTAACGATAGAGACCGGCCGCGCGAGTCACGTCCTTGAAGCGGCCGTTCCCCAAATTCTGGAAAAGCTGGTTGTGGCCAAAACGGGAGACCAGCAGGTCCGGGCGCCCGTCGTTGTTGTAGTCGAACCAGAGCGCGGCCGCCGACGCATTCTCTCCATCGTTTCCATTGGCGACACCCGCGGCTACCGCCACATCGTTGAATGTTAGATTGCCGTTGTTGTGATATAGGTGATTTTTTCCGTTGACGCTGGAATCCGTAACGAAGACATCGTCAAAACCGTCGCCGTCATAATCGGCCACCGCAGCGGCGGCGCCCAAGGCCGTGTAGCCGGCCATGATCCGGGCGTAGGGGTTCTCAAAGGCGCGGTTCGTGTGCCGGGAATGAATGCCAGCGGAGTCCGTGACATCCTCGAACCAGCGGCTCGCCGTGACGGCGGTGTCCGGCCAGGTGCGCGCCACTCCCGCGGCGCCAGCCACAAGCACTGCAAGCAGTAAAGTACGATTGCGCCAAACCATCGGGCCGGGTTTGTCTATCTTGGCATCGAAGCGGCCATAAAGCAACGTGCGCGTTGATACAGCATTGTCCGTTGCGGTACGCGGTACTCCTCTGTAACATTGATGGGCATGCAAAATCCGTTCGACTCCACGGAGCAATTGCCGGCGGCATTGAACTTCTTCGGTTTGAAAAATGCCATCTGAAGTTCTCCAGAGCCCGGCAACGGTTCCGAAGGCCAGGCACAAGGCGGGACCTGAAGTCTGGTCCGAGTACGGTCTAGTCTCCTTGAAACGCCGCGAGTGGAGCGAGAAACGCATCGGGTCAAAGATCGTTCCCCGCGAGCGCCGGTTTCGCCAAGCTCTCGAGGATCGCGGCGGCCTATTCGCAATATTCGGCCAGTTTCTGATTGGGCGGGCCGATCTGCTGCCCCGTTCCTACCTACCGGAACTTCGCGGCATCAAGTGGTCGAATGATTCCGGCAGCGCCGAACAGCTGGCGCGCGAAACAGGCGGCAAACTGAGCGCCTTCCATCTCATTCGTGTTGCGCCCTGCGCC
>DATLVQ010000615.1:0-2775 GCA_035577325.1 Bryobacteraceae bacterium
GTTCTTCCGGCCGGCGCGGCCGAGAACTTCGCCTTCGAGCAGGAGCGCACTCACCGAGGCGGGACTAATGGCCGAGCAGGCCGTGCGGAAAGCGGTGGCCATTAGTCCCGCCTCGGTGAGTGCGCTCCTGCTCGAAGGCGAAGTTCTCGGCCGCGCCGGCCGGAAGAACGATGGCGAGGCACAACGCGCATTCGAGAAGGCGTGTAAAGTCGCGCCTCAAAATCCCGCGCCGTACTTCCGTCTGGGACTCTTCTTCGACAGCCGGGGACGCCGCAGCGAAGCCGTCAAAAGCTTTCGCGAAACGGTCGCCCGCGATCCGGAGAACCCGACCGCTTGGGAGTATCTCGCGCTCAACCTGGAGCAGTCGGGCCACCCCGATGATGCCGAAGGCGCTTATAAAAAAGGCTCGGCAGTCAACCGGGGCGCGCGCCTCGATCCGTCACTTCCGTATCATTACGGCAAGCTGTTGCTCAACCAGAATCGCTTGGCGGAAAGCAAAATCCATCTGGATCAAGCCGCCGCCCTCTCGCCCGATAACGGCGCCGTCCTTTATCAGCGAGCCAGGCTCTACGTCCGCATGGAGAAATACGCGGAAGCTCGGGCGGACGCGGAACGCGTGCTGGCATTGCCTGATCCAGTTCGTTACACATATGACATCCAGCTCTATTACTTGCTGGCCACCATCTACGGTCGTTTGGGAGAGGCGCAGCTTGGCGGGAAGTACGCAGAGTTGGCGCGTCAGGCCCGCTCTCCCGACACCGGCGGGGTCCGATGAGCTTCGCAGCGAAGGCAGTCTGGCCGGCCGTTCTCCCGGGTGGTCCGGGCGTCCAAAAAATAATTCAATTGGTCTATACCACAGGTATAGACATTCGCACATTACTGCATTATGCTGTCAAAACATGCTGACCACCGGCGTCACCCTGGCGGCCCTCTCGGGAATCTGCAACGGCTTGTTCAGCGCTCCCATGAAGGTGATCCCGCGCTGGAAATGGGAAAACATCTGGTTTGTCTTCATCGTAGTGTCCTGTGTGATCATGCCGGTGGCGGTAGTAGCCACCTCGGAACAGGACTGGACCGCGCTGCTCGCCGCGGCGCCCACGCAGGCTAAGGCCGCCGCCATCGGATTCGGTTTCCTGTGGGGCTTCGGCGCCATCTGCTTCGGTCTCAGCGTGGACCGTCTGGGAGTCTCGGTCGCCAACAGCCTCGTCATCGGCCTCAGTTCCGCGCTCGGCTCCATCGTTCCCATGCTTTTGTCGTCCTCGTTCCATCTGCGCGCCGGCGAAATGGTGCTATTTGCCAGCATTGCGGCGTTCTTGATCGGAGTGGGGCTGTGTGGCGCGGCGGGACGGCTGCGCGATCGTGCCGCGGCGCCGTCCGGTACCCGATCGATGCCCGCCGGGTATTTATTCGCCATCGCCGCGGGAATCATGTCAGCAATCTTCAATATCGGTTACACCTTGGCGCTGCCGATCGCCGATGCGGGCGTGAAATTAGGCTACACGCGATTCGCCTCCACGAATTGCATCTGGCTTCTCATGCTCGGCGCGGGCGCGATTCCAAATCTTGTCTATTGCGGCCTTCGCATGCGGCAGTCGTCTACGGCCGGCCTGTTTCGCGAAGCGCCCGGGCGCGCTTTCCCGCTGAGCATCGCGATGGGTCTGCTGTGGGGCGGCAGCATCTTTCTGTACGGTGCGGCTACGCCGCTTTTGGGCGATTTGGGGCCGTCGGTGGGCTGGCCGCTGAGCCTGGCGGTCGGCCTGCTCGTGGCCAATTTGATGGGGATTCTGCTACGTGAGTGGCGCGGAGCCACTCCGCCGGCGATCCGGCGTATGGTTTACGGAATTACTTGCCTGGTCGCGGCCATCGCGCTTTCCGCCATTTCCACCAGGGTACAATCATGAGCCGCGACACGCTGTTGGCAAAACTGCGGCACAAGCTGATCGTTTCGTGTCAGGCCAGTTCTGGTGATGCCTTTTACGATCCGGCTTTGATGGCCCGCTTCGCCCAAGCGGCGGTGGCGGGTGGTGCAGGGGGCATTCGCGCCAACGGTCCGGCCGATATCGCCGCCATTCGCCGGGCGGTGCCGGTCCCGATTATCGGGATTCAAAAGGTGGTCATCGACGATGGCTGGTTGATGATCACGCCTACCTTCGATACCGCCCGGGACTTGGTGCGGTCAGGCGCCGACATGATCGCGCTGGATTGCACCATCCGGGGCCAGCGGCTTGGCGCGCTCGACCGGATAGCCCGCATCAAATCGGAGCTCGGCGTTCCGGTGCTGGCCGACATCGCCACCGTGGACGAGGCCGTGCGTGCGACCGAGGCGGGAGCCGACTTCGTCCTCTCCACCCTGCGCGGTTATACGGATGGCACCAGAAATGTCCGCCAGTTCGAAGCGCCATTCATCTCCGAATTGGTCCGCTCCGTCTCGGTTCCGGTAATTGCCGAAGGGCGCATCCGGACCCTCGAGCAGGCGCGCAGCGCCGTGCGGGCGGGCGCCTTCGCCGTGGTTGTCGGCTCGGCCATTACCCGGCCGCACGATACCTCCAAAATGTTCGCCCTGGCGATTGAGAACGAGGCGGACCTGCGCGAGAAACAAACTTACTTCCTCGGCATCGACCTGGGCGGAACCAGCACGAAGTCGGGCCTGGTCTCCACCTCCGGCGAACTCCTGTTTGAATGCCGCAAAGAGACGCCGGCGCAGGCCGGTCGCGAAGCGCTGCTCGAGCACCTAGTGCAGGTCGCCGATGCCGGTATCCTGCGCGCCCGGAAGGC
>DATLVQ010000616.1:0-3745 GCA_035577325.1 Bryobacteraceae bacterium
GTACCGCAACCCGGGGAACCCGGGTCGGAGACGTGGAACGGTAATGCGATCACAACCGGGGGCGGGGCGACCTGGCTGACCGGATCCTATGACGTGGAGACGGGTACTCTCTATTGGGCGGTCGGGAACCCGTTCCCCGCCACCGACGGTGACGAACGCCGGGGCGCAAACCTTTACACCAACTGTGTCCTCGCTTTGGACGCGAAAACGGGAAGGCTGCGCTGGCACTACCAATTCACTCCTCACGATCTTCATGACTGGGACGCGACTGAACCATTCATTCTCGTAGATACGGTGTATCGGGGGCGCGACCGGAAATTGCTCCTGCAAGCCAATCGGAACGGATTCGTATACGTTCTCGACCGTACTAATGGCGAATTCCTGCTAGGAAAGCCATTTGTGAAAAAGATGAATTGGTCGAGTGGGATTGGTGCGGACGGCAAGCCGCAATTGTTGCCCGCCAACCTGCCGACAAAAGCCGGAGTCAAGACTTGTCCCTCCGTGAGAGGAGCGACGAACTGGTATTCCACGTCGTTTCATCCTGGGGCCAACCTCTTCTATGTGATGGCGGTCGAGGATTGCAGTATCTACACTCAGTCGCGGAGAGGCGGCTATGAAGGTTATCGCGTCCCGTCCGATTCCGGGTTGAAATATCTTCGCGCTTTGAACATCACAACAGGCGAAATTACGTGGGAGATCCCGCAAGTTGGACCACAGGAGGCAAACTACTCTGGAGTGCTCACGACCGCGGGCGGCCTCCTGTTCTACGGCGAGACCGGCGGCCGCTTTGCTGCGGTGGATGCAAAGACCGGAAAGACGTTGTTTACCTTCAAGGCAAGCGAGTCATGGAGAGGATCTCCGATGACCTACCTTGTAAACGGACGGCAGCATGTTGCAGTCGCGTCAGGTGGAAATATTTTGTCCTTCGCGCTCGACGACCGATAGAGCGGGACTATGCTGGTGTATGCCGCCGGCCACCGATAAAGCACGGCCATACCTGACGGAAATTGAAAAGATGATCGAGCAGGGAGATTTGAAACGCGGCGCGCTGACACGCGATGACCTGCCGACACCGGCCTTGACGCTGGACCTCGACGCGTTCGAAGCGAACGTGTCGAAAATGGCGCGATATGCCAAGGAGCACAACCGCGCTCTGCGTCCTCACGGCAAGACGCACAAGTGTCCTGAGATCGCGAAGGCGCTGATTCGTGCCGGAGCGGCAGGCGCCTGCGCGGCCAAGATCGCCGAGGCCGCGGTGTTCGCGCAAAACGGCGTGAACGGCATTCTCGTCACGACCGCAGTGGTTGGAAAGCACAAGATCGAACGCGCGGCGCGTCTGACGGCTCAGCATCCGGACACGATTTTCAGCGTGGATAATGCGCAGAATGTGCGCGATTTGAACGATGCTTCATCCGCCGCGAAGATACGGATGAACCTAGCTGTGGATCTGTGGGTGGGCCGGCGCACGGGCATTCAGCCTGGGAAGCCGGCGTCCGGACTTGCACAGTTGATCGATTCGCTGCCCAACGTGAAGCTCGCGGGCCTGCAGGCCTATGCCGGGTACGCGTCACATGTGATCGGGTTCGAGGAGCGGATGAAGGTTTCACGTGAAGCCATGGCGCCCGCCGTGGAGACGAGGCAGCTGATCGAGTCCAAGGGAATTGCCGTTCCGTTTCTGAGCGGTGGATCGACTGGCACATATAACATCGATTCCAAAATCGACGGCATCAGCGAGCTCCAGCCGGGCAGTTTCATATTCATGGATGTGGACTACAGCCGCATCGGCGGGCAGGATGGACCCGTGTATCGCGATTTTCGCAATGCGCTTGCGGTACTGACCACCGTGGTGAGCCAACCCGCGGGTGACGTGGCGGTGGTGGATGGCGGCTTCAAGGCTTTCTCGACGGACAAGCCGTTCACGCCCGAAGCGCGCGGCATTCCGGGCCTTACTTACAATTGGGCCGGCGATGAGCACGGAATTATCAAAATGGGCGGCGCATCGGTTCCAGTCAAAGTGGGCGATCGCATCGAATTCGTGATCCCGCACTGCGATCCGTCTGTAAATTTGTATGACCGCATCTACTGCCTGCGCGGCGATCACGTCGAGGCGGTTTGGAAAATTGCAGCTCGTGGCATGAGCCAGTAGCACCGCTCGACCGCGCGTAGACGCGAGTTGGGTGTTCAGGCCGTCTGCGTGGCGGTGGCCTGCGCGCGTACCGGCATGCTCCCGTTGGCTGACAAATCCCGTAGAATAAGTGTGGGCTTATTTCATGAAGGCCAGACTGACCCTGCTGCTTCTCGCTCTTCCTTTTGTCACTTCCTCCCAACAGCGCTCGCGCGAGTTTGAACGCCCCGCGCGGCACTCCGCGCGGGGCACGCATGGCGCCGTAGCCGGAGGCAGCGACTATGCGGTCGACGCCGGCTTACGGATGTATTACAAAGGCGGCAACGCAGTGGATGCAGGCGTTGCCACCACGTTCGCGGCCTCCGTCTGCGAATTTTCACATTTTGGTTTTGGCGGCGAGGCGCCTATCCTAATCCGCACGCGCGACGGCAAAGTGCATGCCATCGCAGGCGTCGGCCCCATGCCCAAGCTCGCCACGGCCGATTTCTTCCGCCAGCGGCGCCTGCAACCGGGCGAAATCATGTCCGCGCCGGAGAAGGGCGGATTGCGCGGCATGGTTCCCGTGGCTGGCCTGATGCCCGCGCTTGTTCCGGGAATGGTGGACGCGGAGTTGGTCGCGCTGCGCGATTACGGGACGAAATCGTTCGCCGAGGCCAGCGCCCCGGCCGTGGAATTGGCGGACGGATTCGCCATCGACGAAACGCGCGCCGGCTCTATCGAGCGCAGCGTCCGCTTCTTCGAGTTGTGGCCCAGTTCGATGCGTGTTTTTCTGCCGGGCGATCGCGTAACGATGCCTGGCGAGATCTTCCGCCAGCCGGATCTGGCGCGCACGCTGCGCTCGATGGCTGAAGCCGAAAAGAAAGCGCTGGCCGCGGGCGCGAACCGCATCGCCGCGATCGACGCCGTGCGCGATTATTTCTATCGCGGCGATATTGCGCACCGCATTGACGCTTTCAGCCGTGAAAATCAAGGACTGCTGCGCTACGAAGATATGGCGGCGTTCCACCTGGAACCCGAAGAGGCCGTGACCACCGCGTTTCAGGGCGTGCAGGTTTTTAAGCCCGGCTTCTGGAGTCAAGGGCCGTCGTTGATCGAAGCGTTGAACATTTTGGATGGCTACGATCTCCGCGCCATGCGCTGGAATTCAGCCGACTATCTACATACGCTGGTGGAGGCCCTGAAGCTGGCTTACGCCGACCGAGATACGTATTACGGCGATCCAAAGTTTGTCAAGATTCCGGTCGAAAAGCTGCTTTCGAAAGAGTATGGCGCGGAGCGTCGCAAACTCATTAGTGCCACGGCGTCGCTCGATTTCCGGCCGGGACAGATCGGCCCGCATCCGCCCCATCATCCATCTGAAGGCGAAATCGCGCATTTCAAGATCGACGACGCCTTGATGGCGCGCGACACCACGTGCGTCGATGCGATCGACAAAGACGGCATCATGTTTTCATCCACGCCCTCGGGGGCGTGGCTGCCCTCGGTGATCGCTGGGGACACCGGCATTGCGCTCACACAGCGCGCGCAGAGTTTTCTTCTGGTGCCGGGACATCCCAATGAACTGGCAGGCGGTAAACGGCCGCGAATCACGCTCAGCCCGACGCTGGTGCTGCGCGACGG
>DATLVQ010000617.1:0-6193 GCA_035577325.1 Bryobacteraceae bacterium
TTTCCCATCGAACATGCGGATCTGTTTCGGATCGTGAGGCACGGCGACCATCACGAGACCGCGCAGCTGCAGGAATACGGTGCCCTTCACGGCTTCCACCGGGACCGTCTTCGACTTGCAGTGGAATGTGACCTGCGCGCCCGAGCGGTCCTCGAACGGCGTGATGACAAATTCCAGCGTGACCTTGCGCTTCGCTTCGGCGTCAGTGTTGACGTCCGCCACGTTCGCCAGCATCGCTGCCCACTCGCGCTGAAAGACCTCCTCAACCGCCCCGCCGCAAAGGTTGCTTAGCGTTACGTCTTCGTTTTCCATCGCTCGCTTTCCTCCTCGTGAATTTGTGCCAGTGTGGATCGCGCAATGAGGCGCGCGCGGGTTGGGGTTTTAGGGACGAGGCCACACGGCGGACGCCGCACGGCCTTGCGGGAGTGATTGAATCAAATCGCTATCAGCGAAGCGCTAGCCAGCACAGCGAGACCGCGCCCAGGCCGGCCAAAACCCATAGGGCGATGTTGAGGATGCGGCCGCGTATCTCACGCATGCGTTCCTCCCGGGCGTAAAACTTTCGCAGGTCGTCTTGCAGCTCGATCGTTGGGCGGTCCATTTGATTCTCCTTTAGCGATTTCCTTTGCGTCTCCTGCAGTGGAACTCAGTAGAAGAACTTTTCCCGGATCGCGGCCCAAGTGAAATAGGCCGCTGAGAAAACGGAGATTATGAAAACGAACCCGGCGAAACTCATAGGCGTCCCTCCTCTCGCAAACCAATTTCTTGCATTTGGCGGGGACGGCGCGGGTATCCATGGCGATAGCCGCGGACGGTGTGGCCGTTTTTCTTCTCCGGCCAGATATGCGCCACGTCGCGCTTCGCAAAGCGTTGAATTTCGGAGATGGGGATCAGGACGCGGCGCCCCTGGCGGCGAACGCGGAGCATTCCTCGACCGATGAGCACATCGATCGTGGACACAGAAAGAGAAAGCGCGTCGGCTGTCTCCTCCCTGGAATAGTTGACCTTGACGGGCTCGATCACTTGCGGGCGTCCCTTCTGGGGGAGGTAGTCTTTCGCGAATTTAGGCTTGATAGCTGCGCGGCGATTTCCCACAGCGCGATCCCCTTCGAGATGGAGGCCCGGGTTTGAATCCCCAGGTCCTTCTCCTTTAGCGCGGCAATGGCCGAATTTTGCCACCTGCGGATCTCCGGGAGAGTCATGCCAGCACCTGTGTCCGGCGTTGCACATACTGCCGGAGAGCTTCGCGGACGAGGTGCGAGATGGAACGGTCCTCGGACCGGGCGATTTTTTCCAGTTCACGTTTGAGTGAGGATTCGAGCTCCAAAGAAATTGAAGCGTCTTTAGGACTGACCTTTCGGCGAGACTTCGATACAATCCCGGCTTTCTGCGGCATGCGGATATCCTCCCTTACTACTGGTATCAGTATCTACTCTTGGTACCAAACGAAGTCAAGTACTATTTTTAGTTCCTATTGGTTTTAAGTGGAACCTGTGGGAAACTGAGCTAATGCCAGGACTGAGGGCGAAAGAAGAGGTTTCCTGATGCCCAAGGAAATGCAGTTTGCATTCCGGGTCGACTTCGAAACGGGGGAGCGGGTTAAGGCGGGGGCGCAATCAGAAGAGATTGCCACGGCCGACTTCATCCGCAAGCTCATTCGTTACGCGCTGCAACAATACGAAGCTGCGGGATCGCTCCATGCGCTGCGGACTGCTGCAAACCGGGAGCTCGTTCAGAAACAGACCACCATATCCAGGGGAGTCCATGATAACCAGGCCAAAGAGAAGGTCGGTCGGAAGGACAAATCTGATCGTTTTAAGGCGGGAGCGTGAGATCGTTCGCCAGTCGGATATCGAGGAGCTGCTCATGCTGTTAAGGGAGATGCGGGAGGCGGAAGAAAGATGGGGCGAGAAGAGGGCTTCGATTGTTACAGCCCTCAATAGCGGCGCGCAGGTGGAGCCTGGGGTCCATACCGCCAAGCTGAAGCCTTATCTGCGAGCTGGGATGATGGTTCCCAAAAGATGCCTAAAGCTGCAAGTCCGGTAGGAAAAACCAAAAGCGCCCCGATGCGCGGCGTTTTCGAGCGGCCGCCGGGCTCCGATATTTGGTGGATCAATTATCACGATGCTTCGGGGCACCGGCACCGCGAGCGGATCGGACGGTACTCCGTAGCGGTCGAGGCCTACCTCCAGCGCCGGCAGGAAGTCCGCGAGGGCCGATTCACGCCGCCGCGGTCGACCGCGGGAATTAACTTTCGCGAACTGGCGAAACTGGGCCTGGCCTATAAGAAAATGCGCCTGACTCCCCGATCTTATGTGCAAGATGTCTCGTACTCGCGCGTGCTCAACGGCGTCATCGGTGACGTCGCGATAAATACAATCACGCCGCGCTTGATCGAAGAAACCCTCCAGGCATTTCGAGAGAAAGGCCTCTCCGGATCCACGGCAAACCGCTATCGGTCATTTCTCTCGACCGTGTTTGCCTTCGGCGTCCACACGGGGCGAATGGGATCAAACCCATGCGCCAAAGTCGCACAATATCGCGAGAACCCTCCCCGCGTGCGTTTCCTGCTACCTGAAGAAGAAACAAGGCTGCGAAAAGTGATTCAGGAACAGTGTCCTGAACGGATGGAAGAGCTGGACCTGGCGCTTAACACCGGAATCCGCCGCGGAGAGCAATTCTCACTGCTTCGTGAAAACGTAAACCTCGAGCAGGGCGTTCTTACGGTACAAGGCAAGACCGGGCGCCGGCATGTGCCTATCAATTCCGCCGCACGCAAGGCCCTTGAAGTTCTGCTTAGCCGAGCTGCCGGTCCGAACTTGATCCCGGAATACACAGAAGCCGGCCGCCTCGACTGGCGCCGATGGCTCGAGGACTGCATCGTTTGGGCAAAGATTCAGAACTTCACCTGGCACGACCTCCGCCACACATTTGCCTCACGCCTCGTGATGGCGGGCGTGGATATTCGGACCGTTCAGGAGCTGATGGGCCACAAGTCCATCCTGATGACGATGCGATATGCGCATCTTGCCCCGAGCCATACCAAGGCCGCGGTCGAGAAGATCGTTCCTGGCGCGCCGGAGACGGCAAGGACTGGCAATCTACGGGTGGTCGCAGGCACCCAGATGGCACCGAAGAAAGCGAAGGGCGGTTAAGCTTCTGCAAGTCGCTGATTCCACACGGCAAGTAAGCCCATATGCCCGTGGGGGCGTAAGTTGAAGAATCTGATTTCGGCCAGTTGCGGCATGTTGCGGGTTGTCTTTGATGCGGCTAAGTGCATGAAAAACAAAGGCTGACGAGTTGCGGCGAACTGCGGGAGTTCGCGCCTCGCTGGCACCCAGATGGCACCGGGAGCAGAGACGGAGGAGGTCTAGGATGAGCGAGAATGCTGTTCTAACATTCGGGGTAATCTTCACGGCGATCGCCGCGATCGGCGGCGGCTGGTGGCTATGGCGCTGGTCTGGCAGGCCGTCGGCGCCAGATCCGAAGTGGACTTGTCTGCGTTGCGGAGCCGTAGATGATCTCGCCTATTACGACGCAGGCTCGACGCTAGTCGAAATCTTCCTTTGGTGCATTGCGCTCTTGCCGGGGTTCCTGTATCACCTTTGGCGGAGATCTAATTCCTACTATGCGTGCCCGACCTGCGGATCGAAGGACCTCGTGCCCGAGGACTCGCCGCGCGCGAAGCAAATCGCTGAAGCGACGGTCCAGCGGCCGCTCTGAAAGGTCCCTGGGGCCAGATCCAGGCGGGGATGCACGTCCCTGGCCCAGGGTATTTAGGAGATTACATTACTGGGGATAGTAGCAATTAAGAGTCCACCTGTCGTCAAGATAAACAGGTCTTTTTAGGCCCGGGCGATCGCCATCCGGTCGAAGAAGGGGAACTTTGATTCATAAATAGGCCACCGAAATTCCCGCGTCAGCTTCCCGGCTTTTGCTCCTTCGCTTCTTCCCGTTTTCTTTCCCTCTCCTCAGCTTTCAGCATTTCCTTGAGCCAGAGGCGCTCGTTCCTGCAGCGCGAGCACAGCCGCGGGTAAATGAGCCCCAGGACCACGCCTCCAAGAAACGCCAATTCAATCGGGTACGGATTTCCCATTCGACCTGGGCTCCTTGGTAGGCCCTCGTTACTTGAAATCTACCAGCCGTTTTACTTTCCCGCCAACTTAAAAAAGTGAAACGCGCCGAGGTCCACCGTATGAATAAACTCCCCGTCCGTCGACCACGCCGGCGGATTGTCGTCCAGGGAGCGGTCGAAATAGGAATGGGCGCCTCCGGTGTTGTCCGCGACCTGGTCCGAGTAAACCTGCTCGGCGATCTCGAGGCATTTCGGCCAGGGCGCGAAATTCAGGTTGGGATACTTCTGAAGGTTTGGATCGGCTTTCGGGCCCTCGACTGAGCTGTATTGCCAGGCGCGCTCGATCACGCTCTCCCAATCCTTGCCCCAACGAGTGAGCTGCAGTTGCACACGGTTGCGAATTGAGCAGGCGACGCCGAGCATCGCGTCCTCCGTCTGGTTGCCGGCCTCACGGCCGAGGACAAGGACAAGCATGGCCAGCTCGACGGATTGGCGGGGAGTGTAAAGCCGTCCCGAGCCATTGCTGAGGATGGAGTCCATCAGAGAGTTCCCGTCTTGCCGAGCGCGGCGATACCGACCTTAACCCTTCGCCTCATCCGGACCTCCCGGCGGACGCGGACCGTTCATCCGTTCCGCGATGTCTTCCTTGATCGAATGACCGAGCACTAGACCGCCGAGCGTTCCCATGAACCCGACATAGACAGGCGTCAGCTTCCCGGCGAGCGCCATCCCATTGCCAGCGATAAAGAACGCGATGAAAAACGCGGTAGTCCTGCCGTGCGTGATGGAGAGGGCTTTTTGCGCGAGATCACGGAGCCAGCTCATCTAAGCACCTCGAAGCTCTGTTTATTTTGTTGCTTTGGCTGCGACGACCCCAATTGCTCCTCCGATCGCCACCCATTTCAGCGCGCGTTTCGTCCTGGTCCAGAAGCTCCCGCCCCTTGCGGCTGTTTTCCAGTCATCGCGCTCTTTAGCCATGGCCTTGTATTTTGTGTCGGCATCGATGGCATCCGCTTTGAGCTTGTCTCGCTCGAGCTGGCAGCTCTTGCATTCAACGAGAGTGTTTACCAGCACGCGCTGATCATCCGGGGGGAGAACCAGATTCACTTTCGGCGCGTCAGGTTTTGGTGGAACGAGTTGCCCGTTCATTTCGGACGTTGCCGCCTCCAATTTTGCCGGGGTGGGGAAATTTATGAGTTGCGGAATGCGCTCGATGACGGTTTGCGGTGAAGTTTGGGACGTCGCCCGCAACTTGCTCAATTCGGCAAGTTGAGCCTCGAAAGCCTTTTTCCTGTCGTCCTCGCGCTTCTCGGCGCCAGCGATCACCTGGTCCTGAAGTCTTTTATCGGCTTCAGCCTTCGCAAGGTCGATCCGCCATTCGTGGAACACACCCGCAAGGATCAGTGCGGCGACGACGAGCGCAACGCTGAGCGCGAGATGTTTCCGATCCAATGTGACTGGCATCAGGATTCTCCTGGGTTTATAGGTGACCCTTGAGCCGAGCGACCAGATCCCGGGCTTCTGAGCTGACGAAGTGCTCTCCTTCGCCGATGACGCCCGCGATCCGCTCTAGTTTCGCGGGGTTCTTAATCCGGCCGGCGCCGAATCCCGCCACCGCGCAAATCACACACGCGGCCATTGCCTTTCCCAAACCCACTGCGACGATCAAAATCATTCCGAACATGGTCATCCCTCCTTAAGTAGCTCGCAGATTTCGTGTTCCTTCTTGGCCGGTGCCGCGAGCATGAGCACCAACGAAACGTTATGGTGACGGCGCAGGGCGTCTCTCTCCGAGTCATTGATTTTTTTCCCAATCGCGTTCACATCTTTTCGGAGTTGCTTGAACGAAGCCCAGGCGATGCCCGCGGAGAAAATGCTGCTGATCGCCACGAGAAGGACGTGGTAAGTTGTCTCGCTCATTCGTATCCAGCTTTCTCTCGGCGCGGACGGCTGCCGATTTCGCGTTCGACCAGCGCGAGTGCTCCCTGCAATTCGAGGATGTGTCTCAGCGTTCCAGATCGCTGAGCTTCCGTGATGCGCGCCAAGATGAGTTCGCGCTGGACATAGGGCCTCAGCTCGTCCGCGAAATCCGCATAATCAGGGACAAATGGCACAGGC
>DATLVQ010000618.1:0-16247 GCA_035577325.1 Bryobacteraceae bacterium
GTGCTGGTTTGTGGATGCTTCGGATGAGACGCAACCCGTCGTGCTCAGTACGTCTTCAGATACTGCTCCCGTTCCCACGGGCTGATGCTCTGATGATACTGCCGCCACTCCTCGCGCTTCACGCCGGCGTAGTACGCCGCGTAATCCTTGCCCAGCGCCTCTTGCACCACTTCATCTTGCTCGAAGCATTCGATCGCTTCACGAAGCGTTGTGGGCAGGAACGTGATGTCGCGGCGGCGCAGTTCGTCCTCAGGCATCTCGTACAGGTTCTCGCTATTGGCTTCGCCCGGATCGATCTTGTTCTCGATCCCGTCCAGGCCGGCGGCCAGCATGGCCGCGCACGCCAGATAAGGATTCGCCGCGCCATCCACTGCGCGATTTTCGATCCGGCCCGGCCCCGGGATACGAATCATCTGCGTGCGATTTGACGCGCCGTAGGTCACATATACCGGCGCCCAGGTTGCACCCGAGCGCGGTGCGCCGCGAATCAGCCGCTTGTAGCTGTTCACCAGCGGTGCAATCACGGCAGCAAGTCCGCGCGCATGGTGCAGCAGCCCGCCCATGAACCAGCGGCCCGCTGGCGACAGCCCGAGCCCGTCCTTTTCGTCCAGAAAGATATTCTGCCGTGTCTCGGCATCCGCCAGGCTGATATGAAAGTGCGCGCCGTTGCCGGTAAGGTGCGCGAACGGCTTGGGCATGAACGTAGCCCACAAACCGTGCTGCTCGGCTACCGTCCGCACCATCCATTTGAAGAACGTGTGGCGGTCGCAAGTAGTCAGCGCGTCGGAATACGTCCAGTTGATTTCGAACTGGCAGTTGGCGTCCTCGTGATCGTTGGCGTAAGGGTCCCAACCCAACTCCTGCATGTAACGGAGCAGCGTGGTCATCAGATCGAGATTGCGGTAAAGCGCGCGCAGATCGTAGCAGGGCTTGGCGGCGTTATCCAGGCCATCCCACGGTTCGTACTCGTCCGGTCCGCTCTTCTTCAGCAGCATGAACTCGGGTTCCACGCCGACATGCAGGATGTAGCCCTTCTTGCGCGCCCGCTTCAATTGCTCTAACAGAACGGTGCGCGGGCAGCAGGGCCACGGCGCGCCATTGACGTGCAAATTGCCTGGCACCCAGGCGACGTTCTTCCGCCACGGCAGAATGGTGAGCGAATCGAAATCCGGCATGCTGACGATGTCCGGATCGTGCGGGCCCTGGTTCAAGTCGCCCGCGGCGAAGCCGGCAAAACCTGCGCCTTCCTGAGCCAGGTCGCTCAGATGCGAAGCCGGAACAAGCTTGGCTTTAGGTACGCCGCTCATTTCGACGAACGAGCAGAGGAAATACTCAATGCCCTTCTCTTTCGCCAGTGCTTTAATCTGATCAACCATTTGTATTAACCTTTGCCCGCTGAAAACAGCTCTGGGAGTGCGCTACTCTACGACGAAACCGCCGCCGCGGCTTTCTCTCCCACCAGTTGCCCGCCGTAGAAACGCGCGGGGGAAAATGGCTCAATCAGCTTAGGCGTTTTCTTCGTCGCGATCAATTCCGCCAGCAGCTTCGCCGCTGCCGGCGCCGCCTTGAAACCGTACGTGCCCCAGCCGACATCTACGTAGAAGTTTTCCACTTCCCGCGAAACCCCGATGATCGGCGCGTAATCCGGCGTCATATCGCAAATGCCGGCCCATTGCCGCAGCACGCGCAATCCGGAAAGCTGCGGAAACAGCTCCAGCGTATACGATGCCATCTGCTCGAGCGTGGGCAGCGTGCCCTTCAAGCTGTACGACTGATACGGGTCGATCTCCGCGCCGATCACGAGTTCGCCCTTGTCCGTCTGGTTCACGTAAACATGGAGGCTGGCCGATACGATCACTTTATCCAAGAAGGGCTTCAGCGGCTCGGTGACGCAGGCTTGCAGCGGATGGCTCACGATGGGCAGCGTCACGCCGGCCAGCTTGGCGACCATCGAAGCCCATCCGGCGGTGGCATTGATCACTGTGCCAGCGGCAATCTCGCCGCGCGAAGTGACCACGCTCTGTGCTCTGTTGCGCGCCGTGCGCACGCCGGTGACTTCGGTGTACGGATGAATCTCGACGCCCAGCCGGTCGCACGCGCGCGCGAAACCCCACACTACGGCATCGTGCCGGATGATACCGCCGGGTGGATGATAGAGGGCTGCCATCACTGGAAGCCTCGGGCGGTCGCTCATATCCATCGCGGGCACGAGCTTGCGAATCTCGTCGGGATAAATGACGCGGCTGTCGACGCCGAGCACCTGGTTGTTCTCCGCACGCACCCGCAGCCCGGCGATCGCGGAATCCGTGTGCGCAAGCGTCAGGTGCCCGCACTGGCTGAAGAGCAGGTTCCACTCCAGTTCTCGCGAGAGCTGCTCGTAGAGCCGGACCGACTCCTCATAGAACGGGATGCCTTCGGGCGTCCGGTAATTGGATCGGATGATGGCCGTGTTGCGCCCGCTGTTTCCGCAGCCCAAATAACCGCGATCAAGCACGGCGACATTGCGAATGCCGTGGCGGGAAGCGAGGTAATACGCGATGCCCAGCCCGTGAACACCCGCGCCGACGATGACCACATCGTAGCTGGATCTCAAGTCGTGTGAGCGCCACATGCGCTCCTTGCGGAACAGCCGCATCATGCCGCGCCATCCAGAAATTCGAGCGCTTTTAGCCCCAACGGCGCCAGATGAAACTCGTGCCCGGCATGCAGCACGGCTTCCCAAACGCTTTCAGCGTACTCGCGGCTGATAAGAATATTAAAGGCTGGGATGCCGCCGCGCAGGTCGTCGCGCAATACCGAGCTGTGGACGTGCGCCAAGCTGGCCTGCCCGCAACCGAGGCTCGGCAGCGAGGATGCATTCAGCGATGTGAGCTTTCGCAAGATATCGAAACTTCGCGGACCGGCCAGCAGAAACTGCGCGTAGACCGAAGTCACATCCGTCACGTAAACGGGCGGTGGCAGGGCAAGATCAGGCGATGCCGAGATTGCCTTCAACTGCGCCAGCGCACTGTCACGCGCCGCGGGATTGCAGGTGACCAGATAGTGCTCCTGTCCAAAGTGCCATGCGCGGCCATCGTGAATCGTGGGCGGCGTCTTCAGTCCAAATCCTTTGAGATCCAGCTTCGTCATCCAGCTGACGTCGCCAAGGGCGGCATTCTGCGAAAGCTGCTCCGCTTCCTTCTGCGCCCACGTAAAATATGCGGGAACCTGCCAGCCGTGATGATCGGCAAAGCTCGCGCCGGCACGTTCGTGCGCATGAAAAAGAGGGGTATGTCGGATCGCCGTCATGGTCACATTCTCAGCCGCTCGCCCGCCGGATCGTAGAAGGCTTCCTCTACGATGCGCGCCCGCGCGGTGCTGCCATTCACGCGGATTTGAATTTCGGTCCCCACTGCCGCGGACTTCGCCACGACCCACGCCAACCCCACAGCTTTTCCGTTTTTCGGCGAATAGCGCGCGCTGGTAACGCGGCCGGCAAGAGCGCCATCGACCAGAATGGCGGCGCCGTCTTGCGGCAGCGCATCTTCGTTCACGATGAAGCCTACGAGGTTCTGCTGGGGCGCGGCTTCAGCCAGCCGTGAAAGCGCGTTGCGCCCAATGAAATCGGCCTTGTCGAGCTTGGCCACCCAGGCCATCCCGGATTCGTACGGGTTGGAAAGCGCGTCGGTATCCACGCCAACGATCACGTGCCGCTTTTCGAGGCGCAGTAGACGCTGCGCTTCGATGCCGAACGGGCGAATGGCGTAAGGCTTTCCCGCCTCGACCAATTTGTTCCAGAGATATTCGCCATACTCGGCGGGAAAGTGAATTTCCCAGCCCGTCTCGCCGACGAATCCGATTCGCATCAACAGCGCCGGCACCTCGGCCACTTCTGCTTCACGGCACGCCATATATGGAAACGCTTTCGTCGCGAGATCGCAATCAGTGAGCGTCTGGAGCACATCGCGGGCTTGTGGACCCGCCAGATTCACAGCCGCGCGCCCACCCGTCACGTTGGTGATATGCACGTCCCATCCGGTACCCACCAGCCACCACTCAAGCCACTGCTGCACGAAATCCAGATTTCCCGTGGTGGTCGTGATGAAGTATTGATCCTCGGCGAGCCGCGAAATCGTGCCATCGTCGAGCATGATGCCGGCCTCGTCGCAGAGCACGGAATAGCGCACGCGGCCCAGCTTGAGATCGGAAAAACGGTTGGTATAAACCTTATCGAGCAACTTGCCGGCGTCGCGTCCCTTCACATCGAGCTTGCCCAGCGTGCTGACGTCGATCAACCCCACGCGCTCGCGCACGGCGCGATATTCTTCCTCGACGCAGGCCCGCTCGTCAGGGCATGACGCGGTTTTGTAATAGCGCGGCCGCTTCCACTCGCCCATGTCCATCCACACCGCGCCCGATTCGCCGTGTGCGTAGTGCATCGGTGTGACGCGCGTGGGGTGATGGCGCGGCCCGGCCAGCGCGCCGAGCGACACCGAGGGATTTGGGGGCCGCGAAGTGGTCACGCCAGTCTCCCCCATCGTCCGTCCGGTCTCGTGCGCGCAAACCCCGATGCCCGCCAGCTGGCACATCCGGCCCTGGCACGGGCCCATGGTCAGCGTCGTGTAGCGTTTCAACGTTTCGATATGATCGAAGCCTTCACTGATGCCGTCGCGCAGGTCGGCGGTCGAAACATCCGAACAGAGGCAGACGAAAGACCGCTTGTGGTAAGGAATGTTCTCCGGCGGCTGCGGCGCCGCGCGCGTCAGCCATGCGCCCGTTACTTCGCCCACTGCGCTCACATTCACCGGCAAGTCGACCGGTAAAAACGCCCCGCGCTCTTCATTCCAAGCGAGCTTTCCGCCGGCCTGATTGAGCAACCCTGCGTCCGGCACGCGCTGCCCGCAGAGAACCAGCAGATCACAAGCGAATTCGCCATCCCTCGCGCGAACCGCTGTGATGTGCGAGGAACCGACGCCCGAAATACACTGATGCGGAGCCAGCTTGGTAACCACTTCGACTCCCACCGCGCGCAGATCCGCCAAGACTTCATCGCCCTGCGCGCCGGTCGCGATAATCACCGCCCGATTGCCCGGCTTGATTCCGTGCAGATGAATCAGCCGCTCAACCGCGGTCGAAAGCATCACCCCGGGCAGATCGTTATTCTCGAACGTGAAGGGCACTTCGTACGCGCCCGTCGCCACCACCACGCGCTGGGCGCGCAGATGAATCAAGCGCTCGATCGCGCCCGCGTGCGGGCTGGCTTGCAGAACACCCAACAGGTTGCCTTCGTACAGGCCGAAACAATAGGCTCGGGAAATGATTCGTACTCCGGTATGCGCACGGAGTTGCGCGATCAAATCCGCCGGTACTTTTCCCGCCTGCTTGCGATAACGCAGATGGCCGCCGAGCTCGGGCTGGTCATCCACCAGCGTGACCTGCGCGCCGCCTTGCGCCAGCTCGAGCGCAGCCTGCAATCCCGCCGGACCACCACCGATCACGGCCACTTCCGCGTGCATCCACGCGTGCTCGTAGTCCTTCGACCCACCGCCCGGCTCCGGCGCCACGCCCAGACCGGCCACCTTGCGGATATACGGCTCGGCCGCGTGCCACGACCATTCGTGCGTCATGGTCTTGTAGTACCAGCCCACCGGCATCAACCAGTCGAAGCGTTGCGCAACGGACAGCAAATCGTGGTCAAGAGACGGATATGCATTCTGGTGTTGCACCTTCATGCCCGCCTTTGCCGGCGTAATGCATGCGCGCACATTGGGCGTGGCATCGACGTTCATCATGCAGTTGGGACATTTGCCCGCCATGCACAGCAACCCGCGCGGCCGGTGATATTTGAAGCTGCGCGTAAAGATGCGGCGACCCGCGCGATAGAGCGCCGACGCCACCGTATCTCCGGCGCGCGCTTCAACGGCCTGGCCGTCAAACTGGAAGGTGAATTTTTCGCTGCTGTCCGCCACGGGTCCTTACTCCGGAAAAAACGCTTCCAGAACTTCATTCGTTGTCGTATTGCGCATTGCCTGCAGCCACTGGCGGCAGCCCGAGCGGTGAAACCACCACTCTTTCTGCACACCGGATTCATTGGCTTTCGTGTAGGTGTACTCCATCCATTCATCGGCCGGCGCCGCGGGTTGCGGCCGTGTCTTGACCTCACCGCCGAATCGAAATTCGTACACGCTGCGATTGCCGCAGTGCGGGCACGGGATCAGAAACGACACCGCATCACCTCCCGAAAACCTTTCTGGCGCCGGCCAGAGGAATGCCGCAGATCATGGAAGCCTCCATCGATAGCGCCGCCATATCCTCGGGCTCGAGATGATGGATGTCCGATTTCCCGCAGGCTCGCGCCAGCATCTGGATCTCGAGCGTCATGGCACGCAGCAGATTGGCGACGCGCTCCGCGCCTTCATCGATATCCAAACGCTTCATCAGCTCCGGATCCTGCGTCGTTATGCCGACCGGACAGCGGCCGGTATGGCAGTGGTGGCAATGATGCGGCTCAGTGCCCAGCGCGTGATAATCCTCGACGTGAATCGGCCGGTTGCAGTTCAGCCCGATAAGAGCCGCGGTGCCGATGTAGACCGCATCGGCTCCGAGCGCGATGGCTTTCGCCGCATCCACGCCGTCGCGCAGACCGCCCGCGATGATGAGCTGCACTTCACCATAGAGACCGCAGTCTTCGAGCGCCGCGCGCGCCTCGCACACCGCGGCCAGCGTCGGGATGCCAGTATGCTCCTGGAGGATCGCCGGTGATGCGCCGGTGCCGCCTTCCATGCCGTCTACGACAATCACATCCGCGCCGGCCTTGGCCGCCAGTTTCACGTCGTCAAACACGCGGCTCGCGCCCATCTTGATGAAGATAGGAACCTGCCAATCCGTAGCTTCGCGCAGCTCCTGAACCTTGATGATCATGTCATCCGGTCCAAGAAAATCCGGATGCCGCGCGGGGCTGCGCTGGTCGACGCCGATGGGCAGGTCGCGCTGGCGCGCAATGGTGTCGGAAACTTTGCTACCGAGCAACAAGCCGCCTGTGCCGGGTTTCGCTCCCTGGCCGATGGTCAACTCGATTGCATCCGCCATGCGCATGTGATGGATGTTGATGCCGTAGCGCGAGGGCAGCACTTCGTAAACCAGCGTGCGGCTGTTCTCGCGTTCGGCCATCAGCATGCCGCCATCGCCGGTGGTGTTCGAGGAGCCGGCCGTACGCGCTCCGCGCGCCAGCGCCACCTTCGCGTTGTAGGAGAGCGCGCCCCAGCTCATGCCGGTGATCATCACCGGAATGTCCAGCTCGATCGGCTTTTTCGCGAAGCGCGTGCCGAGGACGGTCCTGGTCGAGCACTTTTCGCGATAGCCCTCAAGCGGGATGCGCGTCAGCGAGCACGGCAGAAACGTAAGGTCGTCGAATGTGGCCCAGCGCCGTTCACGCAGCGTGCCCCAACCGCGAATGCGGTAAAGCCCAGACGCCGCCTTGGTCTGAATGTCTTCGATGACCGCGGGCTGAAAGATGCCGGACGATTGCAAGAGATCGCCATTCGCTGCGCGGCCGTTCGAGTGCGCCGCCGTATCGGTCTGCCCGTCTCCCGATCTCAAAGGGCCTCCTGCCAGACTTTCCATTCACGCTTATCGAAATTCCAAAGTTTGCGGCCGGACACGATTTTCTGGAAATCCTGGCCGCGTTTCCGCGATTTGGGCAGATGCTGCGCCAGCATCCCATCGAGCCATGCCGCGTCCTCTTTCGACGGCGATTCCATTACGGCATCGGTACCAAGTCCAGCGACGCGCCCGCCGACGAAGCACACGGTTTCGTACATGGAGTCGGCAAAGGCATCGCCAACATCACCACATACAACGATCGCGCCCTTCTGCCCCATGAAGCCGGCCATGTATCCGCAGTTACCCGCGACCAGCACGGTGCCGCCCTTCATAGAAACGCCGAGGCGCGCTGCTGCGTCGCCGTGAATGACCACCATTCCTCCGCGGATGGCCGCCGCCGCGCCATTGCCCGCGCTGCCGCGGACGACGATCTCGCCACTCAGCATCGATTCCGCCAATCCCCAGCCGGCGCTTTCATCGATTTCGATATGCGGCCCATCGCTCAGTCCGCCGCAATAATAGCCCACGCTTCCGGTAAAGCGAATATGCGCCGGCGCGAGCACCGCCACGCCCAAGTTGTGCCGCGCGCCCGGATCTTTCACCACGATTTCGCGATCGCCGGCGGCGATGGCCTGTTTGATCTCGGCGTTGATCTCGCGCGTGGCGCGGCTTCCGCAGACTATCTCTGCCATACCCGCACTTCCCTTACCTGCGCCTCGCGAACCGCGTATTTACCCGGCAGCGCCGCGCGGATGGCAATCTCCTCGGTCGCCACGGCGACGAATTTGTCGGTCTCCGTCATAACCAGCGGCTTCAGCGCAAATGTGTCCTTCACGAAACCCAGTTCGCGGTCGGTCGCCGCCAGACAACTGTAGGAGCCATCCAGATCGCGCAGCATGCGCTCCAGAGCGTCTTGCAGGCTCGCACCTTTCGAAATCTGTTCGGCTAGATAAATCGCCACCACCTCGGAATCGTTTTCCGTATAGAAGCGGACGCCGCGCTGCTCATAACGCCGGCGAAGTTGGTGGTAATTGGTGATGTGCCCATTGTGCACGATCGCCAGATCCGGATAGCCGTGACTCCAAAAAGGCTGGGAATGGCTGAGATCGACGCGTGATTCAGTGGAGAGACGGGTATGACCAATGCCGTGCGTGCCTTTCACGCGGGAAACGCAATAGGTCTTCTCGAGATTGTCCGGCGAGCCGGTCTGCTTGACGATCTCCAGTCTGCGGCCCATGCTGACGACTTCGAAATCCTTGTCCAGCGACTCGATGGCATCCGTCAGACTCTTCAGATCGGTCTCGCCGCTTACCAAAAACCGCGCGTAGGCTCCGATGGTCGAGAAATGGCTCACGCCGCTGAACGATTCCAGACGTGAACTCATCGAATGAGCTCGAGATTTCAAATCGCCGTCGTCGCCCAGCTTGACGCGCACGGCGAACCGGCCGTCATCGGGCGCGCCATACAGGGCCACGCCGGCTGAATCGGGGCCACGGCAGCCGAGGGCCTGTAACATGCCGAGAATCGTTCGCCCGATCTCGGCTTGCCCGCCCACGTCCTTCGCAAAAAATCCGACAATGCCGCACATTGGATTTTTGGATACTCGCAGTATACTACCAGTATGCCGGACGTAGAGGCAAGCGCCCTCGCATAACCATGGCCATCGCTATTGCCAGGGCGAAATCGCGGACCGAAGGCGAAGTCGAGCGCGTTTACCGACTGCTGCGCGAATGGCTTGTGACGGCGCAACTCCCACCGGGCGAATTTCTTTCCGAAGCGATTCTGGCACGCAAATGCAAGACCAGCCGGACGCCAGTGCGCGAAGCCTGCAGCCGGCTCGCGCAGGACAAGTGGCTCCTGCTGATCCCGCACAAAGGATATCTGGTGAAGCCCATCACCGTGCGCGAGATCGTCGAGCTCTACGAATACCGCAAGCTGCTGGAATGCTTCTCGGCGGAAAAGGTTGCTCAGAACGCCACGGCGGAACAGGTTACGCAGCTCAAAGCGGTCGTAGCCGGCGAGTCCGGCAGTCTATCCGACATGGACGCGATCCTGGTGGCGAACGAGACTTTTCACTTGCGTCTGGCTGAAATGGCCGGTAATCAGCGCGTCATCGATCAGCTCCGCCTGGCGCTCGGCTACGTGCGCCGCCTCGATACGCTCTGCACACAGACTGTGCCAGGCTGGATCGGCCATCGCGAGATCATTCGCGCCATCGAGGCGCACAAATATGGCGAAGCGCGCAAGGCGATGGCCACGCATATCGAACTATCACTCGATAAAATGATCCGTCTGTTCAGCAGTTGAGCTTCCACAAATGCGCCAGTACGCTATGCTCGCCGCGGCATTACTGCTCTTGTGCTTTCACGCGAGAGCGGGCCAGGCGGACAATGCGTCATGGCAGGGGGTGTTGCGCGACGCGGCGGGCCACCCGGTCAGCGGAGCTTCCGTCATGCTGCAGCGCGGCCGCGAGGTGCGCAGCGGCACCACGGATGCCGAAGGCAAGTTTCACTTCTCCGGCTTGTCCGCCGGCAGCTATACGATTTCCGTGCGGCAGAAAGAGACCGCCAGGAAACTTCCGGCCTCACTCGACATTCAACCAGGCGAGCATGGGGTAGTATCGCTCGAGCTGACGGATAAAAACGAGCTGGCGGTGCGCCGCCAGGTGGAAAGCGTGGATGCTTCGGCTACGGGCGGCGAGCGCCTGTCCAGCCGCAGAGTGTCCGGCCTTCCGCTGAACAAGCGCGATTTCAGCCAACTGCTGCTGCTGGCGTCGGGAACGCAAACCGACACCAACGGCGCCGCCAACTTCACGCAGCAGTTCGCCGTGAATGGCCAGCGGGGCACCACCGCCGTGTTCGCCATCGATGGCGGCGACTCGACGGATCCGGAACTGGGCGGGGCAACGTTCTCCAATTTCAATGTCGATGCGATCCAGGAGATTCGCGCCAATTCCGGCGTCATGCCCGCCGAGTTCGGACGCGGCGCGGCCAGCTTTACCGATATCGTCACGAAATCCGGCGCGGATCAAGTGCACGGCGTCATCTTCGAATTCGTTCGCAATGCCGCATTCGATGCCCGCAATTTCTTCGACCGGCGCTCCATCGCCAACCCGGGCCGGCTGCCTCCTTTCCGGCGCAACGAATTCGGGTTTACAAACGGGGGCCCGGTGGTGATTCCCGGCATTTACGACGGGCGGGGCAAGACATTCTATTTTGGCCAGTACCAGGGTTTTCGCCAAGCGCTCGGAACCACACAGGTGGTTCCCGTGCCAACGCCCGACGAGCGCCGGGGTCTCGATTCGACTGCGTTCGCCGGTGACACGCTGATCGTGCCGGTAAACCCGCAGATCGCCGGCGTGCTAAATCGCTACCCGCTGCCCAACGATCCGCAAGGCCCTTACGGCGCGCGCACATTTGCTACTTCGTCGAAGGTGACGACGGTCAGCGACCAGTTTTCGGTCCGGATCGATCACCGCGTCTCGGAAAAGGATCAGCTATTCGGCCGCTTCAATCTGAACAATGTAACCGGTCCCTCGACGAACCCCAGTCAGATCGCCATCGATCCGAGTTTCGCCATCCGGTTCATCGACCGGCAGCGGAATTTCGGCCTCGCGTACACGCGCGTGGCGTCGGCGCATCTGACATTTGAGACGTCGCTGGATTACATCCGCAGCACGCCGCAGTTTCCGCCGCTCAATCATACACAACCGGCGCTAAAGTTCGGCGACGGACTTTATGAGGCGTTCAACGCTCCCGGTGGGACGGTGACCGGCACGTATGGCAACGTATTTCAAGCGCGGGAAAATGTCTCGTACATTCATGGCGCGCACACACTCAAGGCCGGATTCGAGGTGCGCGCCAATCGCGACACAAGCGTCTTCGGCTTCTACCCGAATGGCGAATACACCTTCGGAGGCGGCACGGCGTATGCGCCGGTGGAAATTCCGTCGCGCAGCGGGCTGCACGACATTCATCCGGGCGATCCGCTGCCCGATGCGCTCACGGGACTGCTGACGGCGACGCCGTTCGCCTACAGCATCGCGGTATCGCCGGCGGCGTTCCCGCAAGGCGACCATCTGGGCTGGACCGCCATCCGCCGCGAAGCCTACAACGCTTACGTTCAGGACACGTGGATCGTTTCGCCGCGCCTGACGCTCAGCTACGGGATGCGATATGAGTTCAACACGCCGCTGCGCGAGCCGACCAAGCGGACTTCCGGGCCAGTCTTCATGGACTCACCCGGCGGTGGCGTGCGCCAGGCTTTGCTTGTGAATCTTGATCCGGTTTACCGCCCGGATTGGAACGGATGGGGACCCAGGCTGGCTCTCGATATTCGCGCGACGAGCCACTTCACCGTGCACGCCGCCGGATCGATCTCGACCATTCTGCCCAATCTGTTCCAGGACAATTTCGCTACCGCCGGCACACCATTTGTTTTCATCCCGTACCTTTCGGCTGCGCCCGGCTCGCCGGTGGCGTTTGAAAATTCGGTGTCGCATTTCGATCTGCCCCCGGCTTACACCGCCGGCGGGCAACCGATTTTTGCGGGCGGCAACTCGCGCGACGTGCCGCCGAACACCGAAATGGACGTGCAGCGCTTCCAGGACGATCTGGCGGCGGTCACGCCCGGCCATCAGATACGTCCACTTAACGTATTCGGAAACGATCGCAATTTCCGCAATGGATACATCGCGACTTATACGGCGGGCTTGGACCGGGATTTCGGCGACATCAAATGGAACGCGTCTTACGTGGCAACCATCGGAGTCGGACTCGCCGGCATGTTGTACCCCAATGGCTTTGGCGGCGCCGATCCGGCCTTCGCTCCCTTCACCAGATTCGATACAACCGGGCGGCCGCTCGGCGGCTACGGACCGGAACTTGTGCTGACCAACCGCTCGCATTCGAGTTTCCACTCGTTGCAGACCGGCGTACAGAAAACGTCGGCGCGCGCCGGCCTGGGCTTTCAAGCGAGCTATACGTTCAGTAAATCGCTGGACGATGTAAGCGCCGTGCTCGGAGGTTTCTTTTCCGGATTCTCGGGCACGCTCCAGCAGACCGCACCGCAGGATCCGTCGAATTTGCGCGCGGAGAAAGGTCCGTCAACGTTTGACGTGCGGCACGTGGTGACATTCAGCCTGGTGCAGGAACTTCCGTTCGACCGGTGGTGGCATGCAAACGCCATGGTCCGCAAGATGACTGCGGGCTGGCAACTGTTCGCCCTCGCGACGCTTACCAGCGGGTCGCCCTTTACCATTTATTCGGGCGTGCAGCAGACTGGCGCCGGATCGAACGACGCCGACCGGCCGGATCAAATGGGCCGTCCCACTCTGTCGACGGGGCGAACGGTGCGCGAGGACTATTTCGGGCGCGGCGCGGACAATGCCGCGTACTTTTCGATCCCCCTCAACGTGCCGGGCGGCACGGGTCCTAATCACGGCCGCTTCGGAACGCTCGGGCGCGACACGTTTCGCGGCCCGGCCTTTCACAATTTCGACGTCTCACTCGTGAAGGAGATGCCGCTGGTGCGCGAGGCCTTGAAGCTGCAGTTCCGCGCCGAGTTTTTCAATGTCTTCAATCTGGTCAATTTCGGCCTGCCCGCTAACATCGTACTGGGTCCGGGATTCGGCCTCATCAACCGCACGGCCGGCACGTCGCGGCAAATTCAATTCTCGCTGAAGCTGGTGTACTGATAGCCGGGACACCGCGCCCGCACGACCTCTCAACGGCCGTGATTTCGGGCGCTCATGAGTCCGACCGCGCTGACCAGTACGAAGAGCAAGCTCCAAAGAGCGATCACGCCGCCAACTTCGGCCGCTTCGGAAAAGGAGCCGGAGAGAATACCGCGGGCGCGCAGAATCATCCAAATCAGCGACAGGATACCCGCCAGCAGCAGGGGTGCGGCAACGCGCTCGAAGAACGTCTGCACCTGGCGTGAGTAAAGGGGATCGGACGGCATGAGAATCGGTCCCGTCGCGCGACTGATTACGCCGCCCGGCGAAGCCGCTGTCGCCATGGTGGCTTCCGCCAGCGGAATTTGTTGGTGCGCGAGTTCATCGGCGATTCGCGCGGCCACCTCTTCCGGCGCCACGGGAAGCACTCTTTTGCGGGCCCACGCGGCGTACCAGATTCCCGCCGCAACATAGAGTGCCGCCGTCGGCAGAATCACCTGCACGTTCGACCACACATACAGGCATCCCGCCATTCCAGATAGGACCGCCACAAAGACGGGCAGCGCCGGATACGCCGGAACTTTGTACGGGCGGAATAATGCCGGTTCCTTGCGCCGCAGGACGATGAGACACAGCACGGCCAGCACGTACCAGATCACGGCAGTGAGCGTCGAGATAAGAATTGCGACGGCCGTGGCCTTCTCATAAAAACGTCCGAACAGAATAAACAGGATCGTCACGCCGGTCCACACCGCCAGCGAAATATGTGGCGTGCGCCGCACCGGATGCACCCTTCCAAGCGCCTTCGGCAAGTACCCTGCGCGGCCCAACGAAAAGGACTGGCGGCTGGTCGCGTAAATCATCCCGTTGTACGAAACGATCATGCCGGCGACAGCCACCGCCGAGAATGCGGTTAGAAACCAGCCCGTGCCCCAGACCTTCTTAAACACCAGCGGCAGCGGATAATCCACCGCTCCGGTTTCGGCATAGGGCGCGGCAGCCGCGGCAAAAAACCACGTCAGCAATACGAGCGCGACCAGCGTGATCTGCGCCAGGACCAGCCCGCGCGGGATGGAGATCTGCGGCTCGTGCGCTTCCTCCGAAGCCAGCGCGACTGTTTCAATGATCACCAGCCACCAGAGCGCGTAAGGCACCGCGCCCAATACGCCGGACCAGCCGGACGGCAGCAGCGGCCTAGTGAACACGCGATCGAGCGAGACTCCGGGCGCCGTCCCCAACCAAAACCAGACCAGCGCCGCAATCGCGGCGTACGTGAGCCAGAGCATGATCACCGCTTGCTGCTTCACTCCGGCATACTGAATCGCGAAGAAAATCAGGGCGCAAGCGATGGCGCACGCCGTCGTCACGTTACGGTCGGGATGCTCCGGGTTGATCAGAAAGGCGATGTACCCGCCCGCCGCGAGACCGGTTCCTATGGTCGCGAATAGGCATTCGAGAAACATCGACCAGCCCATCAAGAATCCGAACCACTTGCCGATGGCTCGACGCCCGAACGCCAGTGGTCCGCCGGCAAACGGCATGGCCACCGATAGCTCCGAGAGCGCCAGCACCCAGGCAAGGTACAGGACGCACACAATGAGCGTCGCGATCAGCACGCCCACCGGTCCGGCAACCGGTAAACCGAAATTCCAGCCGAAGTACTCGCCCGTGATGACCACGCCCACGCCCAGCGCCCATATGTGGATCACTCCCAGCGGCTTGTTCAGCGCGTGCTCGCGGATGTACTGGATTTCTTCCGGCAGCAGCAGGGAGCGATTGATGTGCGCTTCGGAAACAACTTCGTTGACGATTGCATCCAGCTGTAGGTCGCGTCTGATGTCCGCCATGGAATCGGTCCGCTTACTCCTAATCGAAAACTACGGTCTTATTTCCGTAGAACAAAATACGATGCTCCAGGTGCCAGCGTACCGCGCGCGATAGGACGGCTTTTTCCAGATCGCGGCCTTTGGCAATGAGCTGTTCGACCTGGTCGCGATGAGAGATACGCGCCACATCCTGCTCGATAATAGGCCCGGCATCCAGCTCGTCGGTGACGTAATGGCTGGTGGCGCCGATCAACTTGACGCCGCGCGCGAATGCCCCGTGATAGGGCCGGGCGCCGCTGAATGCCGGCAAGAACGAATGATGCACATTGATGATGCGCAGAGGGTACCGCGCCACAAATGACGGCGACAGCACCTGCATATAGCGCGCCAGCACGACCACGTCGATCGCGTTCGCCTGGAGCAGCCCGATTTGCTCCGCCTCAGCCGCGGTCTTCCGCGTTTCATCCACTGGCACGTGATGAAACGGCACCCGGTAAAACTCGGCAAGAGGCTTCGCATCCGGATGGTTACTGACGATCAGCGCAATCTCGCCCGGCAGCTCACCGGTTTGGTGGCGGTGCAGCAGATCCACCAGGCAGTGAAGATGCCGCGATACGAAAATGGCCACACGCGCGCGGCTGGCGGTATCTTCGAGACGCCACTGCATCCGGTAGCGGTCGGCGATGGGCTGGAACTCGCGCGCGAAGTTCGCAGCGTCCAAGGTGAAGTCCGCCAGATCAAATTCCACGCGCATGAAGAACAACCCTGCCTGATTGTCCTGGTGCTGATCGGAGGCCAGGATGTTGGCCCCATGAGTGTAAAGAAATGTCGAGACCGAGGCCACGATGCCTTTGGCGTCGGGGCAATCCACCAGGAGGACTGCGGTCCGGCTCATT
This sequence comes from Bryobacteraceae bacterium, assembly GCA_035577325.1. GTDB lineage: Bacteria > Acidobacteriota > Terriglobia > Bryobacterales > Bryobacteraceae > QHXW01. Next base: position 15,978 of record DATLVQ010000618.1, read on the forward strand.
GTCCATGCCTTTTCGTCATCGGGTCGCTCAGGCGCAAGTCTCACATGCTATCAGACGCCTTCGCGGCCCGACCGCCGCTGCAATGACTGGGCCGCTTTACGAGGGTGCTACGCTGGAATTATGGCGTTTCATCTGGAGGTGAACTATAGCCCGCGCGGCGACCAGGAGACCGCCATCGAAGAGCTGGCGCGTGGCGTCAACGACGGCGAAAAGCATCAGGTATTGCTCGGCGTGACAGGCTCCGGCAAGACCTTCACCATGGCCAAGGTG
>DATLVQ010000619.1:0-2516 GCA_035577325.1 Bryobacteraceae bacterium
GCCGGATGTTACTGGCCTCATAACGCTTGAAGCCGGTGCTTTCGACGGAGAGTTTGTAGTTTCCAACCGGAAGATTGTTGAGGAAAAACACGCCCGAGGACGTGGTTTGCGTGGTGCGCTGCGCGCCTGTGCCCGTATTCGTGGCGGTCACAGCGGCGCCTGGGATGACCGACCCGGATGGATCCGTAACGGTCCCCGATATGTTCCCGGTGATTTCCTGCGCCTGAAGGGCGGCGATTGCAAGGCACCCGATCAGACACACAACTACACGTACGGCGGCACGAATATTCACAGAACTCCCTCCACAATGAGCGAAGTATACATCGCTCGCGTTTGTAGAGGCAACAAAACCAGCGCGTGGCGAACGTTAAATTGTGCGGCCGCTTGGCGACCGTCAGGAATTGCGCCGCAGCTTGTTTGCGAATTTTTCGCGGAACTTCCTGACCTTTGGGGCCACCACGAACGTGCAGTAGGGTTGCTGCGGATTGTTGTTGAAGTAGTCCTGGTGGTAATCCTCGGCGCGATAAAACGTCGCGGCGGGCCGCACCTCGGTGACGATCGGGTTGTCCCAGATCCGGGCGGCACCGATCTCGCGGATGGCCTGCTCGGCAATGGATCGCTGCTCGTCGGAATCGAAGAAGATCGCCGAGCGGTACTGGGTGCCGGCATCGTTGCCCTGCCGGTCGCGCGTGGTCGGGTCGTGAATCGTGAAAAAGACGTCGAGGATGTCGCGGTACGACGTCACGGCGGGGTCGAACGTCACCTTCACGACTTCGATGTGGCCGGTGGAGCCGCTGCAAACGTCGTGGTAAGTGGGGTCGGGCGTCCGTCCACCCATGTAGCCGGACTCGACTGAGAGGACGCCTTCCATCTGCTGATAGACGGCTTCGAGGCACCAGAAGCATCCGCCGCCGAGTACCGCCGTTTCCGATTTGGCCATTTCTTGTATTTTCTAACAGGAGGTGAACTGGCGCGCGGGCCCAGGTCCGCCGTGGTTAATCGGAAAGGATTTCGAGACGCGCCCAGCCCGGCATGCTCGCGGGCTGGTCTTGCAGGAAAACGATGTGGCGGGTTTTGGGGAACGGAAGGCCGGATGCAAGAGCGGTATTGTAGACGGAAACAGTCTTCAGAACCTGCCGGTAATCGGCGTTCGCCGCATCCAGCCACGCGGATTTTCCAATCAGTCCCGCGCCCCATCCGAGCGATAGCAGGCACGCGCCAGTGCTGCGCGCTTCCGAGAGCCGGTTCTCCAGATCTTCGAGCGTCTTCGTGAACAATGACAGCCCGGTGCGCGCGGCGTAGTTCTTCTGCATCTCCAGCACACCCGCGGCGTATTGGTTGGCGGCATCGAAGATTTGCGCGCGCTCCACGGGCTCGCGCCAGCCGAGCACACGGCGAATTTCTGGCTGATCGAAGAACTGTTTCTCCTGCCATGTGCCTTCGAAGCTACTGCCCGGCGACGCCATCTCCGCGAATATGGGAGTGCCGTCCGCGGGGCGGCGGCCATCGGCTGCGCCGCGCGTGCTTTGCTTCCATCCGAGCGCGTACTCTTCGCGGCCACGCGCTACCAGGGTCGCGATGCGCAGCAGATAGATCTTGAACCGGGAGTAATCGACTGGCGGCGAATCGGCGGCGGCAAAGCATCGCGTACGGCTCGTACCGCCGGTTCCGATCAAGTGATTCTCGACCGATTCGGCTGGCCGGCGCGAGGGCCGGTCGCCTTGCAATCTGGAGGCCAGCTCGCGCAGCGTGCCCTCTTTCAGCCGGGCAAACAAGAGCCCGGTGCGCAACGCACCTTTGATCACGGAGCCGGGCAGATACGGGCCGGAAGGACCAGCCGCGAAGGTCGGAATATTCAGGCTCTCGCCGATGGCGCGATTCCAGTACGCCGAGTAAGCCGGATCTTCGAACGGAATTCGCCGGCCGGCAAAATTTTGCGCGAAGCCGCCCCAGGATGCGAAATCGAGCTTGGTAGCCTTCTTGAGCTGGGCGAGATAGCCATCGAGCCGCGGCCCCTTGGCGAGCAGTTTGAAGATGCGCGCCTGGTCGAGGACATTCACCTGATCTTTCCAGACCATGTAATCGATGGCAGAGAGACGGCCGCCATCGCCGACCAGTACCGGAGTCAGGCACGTTAGCCGGTACTTCATGACGCCGCCTGCCAGTGTATGGGAATGGCTAAGGCAAATCCGGCGCGGTACACGGGATGCGCGAAGCCGTCCGGCGCGACATCGGGTGCGGCGCCATCGACCGGGTTTCCTGCGAGCAGGACAGATCCTTCGCCCACCATGTTGACTGTCTTTTTCAAATCGCCGGAGCGGGCCGGGCTCTCCACGCGTCCGTTTCGCGGCAGGATGAAATAATTGCCGCGACTCCAATCGATCGAATCCGCCGCTGCCGGACTGAACAAGGAGAGCAGCCAGTAAGCCGGCGGAGTCGCTGCGATGCTCTCGGGAGGTGCGTCGACTGCGGCCGCTACCGGGTTCCCGGCCGGTCGATCGGGCAAGATCATGTGC
>DATLVQ010000620.1:0-6193 GCA_035577325.1 Bryobacteraceae bacterium
CGCCGCGTATTACAACTTCGCGATGGGTCACCTATATTCCGAGCTCGCAGGTGCGTTCGGAAACCGCAGCGACTACACCAACAAGGCGATCGACTATTATCGCCAGGCAATGAAGCTCGACCCTTCGGCGGCATTCCTCTCTGAAGAACTGACCGACCTATACATCCAGGCGGGGCGCATCAAAGATGCGGTGACGGAAGCCGAGGACCTGCTCAAGCAGAACCCCAACAATCTCGACGCACGGCGCCTCTTGGGCCGCATTTACGCGCGGCTGATCGGCGATCCCCAGGAGAAAAAAGTCAACGAGGACATGCTGCGGCGAGCCATCGAGCAGTTCCAGAAGGTCACCGAGCAGGATCCGAAAGATCTGGAAAGCTGGCTGATGCTGGGGCGCCTGCAGCGCGTGAACCGCGACTCGGTGGCATCCGAGAAAGCCTTCAAAAAGGCGCTCGACCTGGATGCCAGCAACGAAGAAGCTCTCACGGGCCTGGCCATGGTGTATTCCGAACTGGGCGATACCAAGAACGCCATCGAGATGCTGCGCCTCGTAACCAGCAAGAACCCGAATCCGCGGACGCTCTCCGCGCTGGCGAGTTTTTATGAGCGCACGCGCGATTTTGCGAGCGCCGCCGATGCCTGGCGGCAGGCGCTACAGATGGACCCGGAAAATAGCCGGATCAAGCGCGCGCTGGCCGAGGACGTGCTGCGCACCGAACACCTCGATGAAGCGCTGAAGCTCTACACCGAAATCGGAGCAGCCGACCCGCGGGATGCGCAGATCCAGTTGCGGCTCTCCGAAATTTACCGTCAAAAGGGCGACTACGCCAAGGCCCGGGCGGCGTTCAATAAGGCGCACGAAATCGATCCCGACAACCTGGAAGTCCGCTATGAGGAAGTGAACCTGCTCGAGGCCGAGGGCAAGAATGACGACGCGATCGCCACGCTGCGCACGATGCTGAGCGAAACGGCCAAGAAAAGCTATAGCGAATCCGAAAAGGGCAGCCGCATTTTGCTGCTCGAGGAACTGGGAAGACTTTACCGTGAAACGGGAAAGTACGCCGAAGCGGTGGACGCGTTTCGGCAGATTCCGCAGGTCGACCCCGAAGCCGCCCCGCGGGCGTCGGTTCAGGTGATCGATACCTGGCGCTTGGCCAAAGATCTGCACAAGGCCCAGGAGGAAGCCGCGACGGCCGCGAAGAAGTTTCCTAAGGATCGCATGGTGAAGCTCGCGCACGCCTCGCTGCTCTCGGATCTGGGCAAGACCGATGAAGCGGTGGCGGAGTTGCGCACATTGCTCGACGGCGAGAGAGATCGCGAAATCCAACTGGCCATCGCGCAGATCTACGAGAAGGGCAAGCGGTTCACCGAGATGGCGAACGCGCTGGACGCCGCGGAGAAGCTTTCCGAATCGAAGCAGGACAAGCAGCAGGTGCTGTTCATGCGCGGCGCCATGCTGGAGCGAACCAAGCAGTTCGAAGCCGCAGAGAGCGAATTTCGCAAAGTGCTGGACATGGACCCGGAAAACGCGGGCGCGCTGAACTATCTGGGCTACATGCTGGCCGACCGCAACGTGCGGCTGGATGAAGCCCACAAGCTGATCAGCAAGGCAGTACAACTCGAGCCACAGAACGGCGCGTATCTGGACAGCCTGGGCTGGGTTTACTATCGCCAGAACCGGCTGGATGAAGCCGCGGATTATCTGCAGCGCGCGTTGCGGAAGATCGGCAAGGACCCGACGGTCCACGACCACCTGGGTGACGTTTATTTCAAGCAGGGCAAGATCCGTGAGGCCATCGCGCAATGGCAAAGCTCGATCAAAGAGTACGAGGCCAACAATGCGCAGGCCGACGTGGACCCCGGCGAAATGGCCAAGGTAAGCAAAAAACTGGAAGACGCCCGCGTGCGCGTGGCCAAAGAAGGTTCCGTAGAAAAAGACAAGCAGCGCTAGCGCGCGAAAACGGGGCCCGGCGGCGGCGCTGCACCATTTGGAGGTTGAAGCATGGTCCCCCTTCGGTTCGCTTGTTTTACTCTCGTCCTGGCGGCTCCAGTAATTTGGTCGCAAAACCACTTCGAGCGAGAATTCTCCCCTCCTGACATCTTCGATACTCGCCCGGTGGCACTCGACCCAACGCATTTCCGGATGGTTCTTGAGAACGACCACGTCAAGGTGATCCGTGTGCGGTTGGGCGCGCATGAGAAATCCATGGTGATGGAAATTCCCGCGCACGTCATGACCTGCATCACCGATCAGCATGTGCGCTTGCATTATGCGCATGCGAAATTCGCGGACCGCTCGCAGAAGGCAGGCTACACGGCGTGGGTGGAGCGCGACGAATACGGCCTCGAGAACCTGGAAGACAAGCCGGTGGAATGTATCCTGGTGGTTCCGAACGCCGAGAAGCCGGAATAACGGCGCGAGTTGACGAGACTCCATCAAACTCGTTATCCTGAACTTTTCTGATAGAGGCGCGGAGGCCATCAGTATCCGGGCGCGCGGTTCCGAAGAGTGTCGGACGCCCGCGAAAAAGGGGCCTGCCGCCGAAATCGCCGGGAACGCTCACAATCGCGGCGGTTGGGGGGTGCGGTTAACACCAGCCCACTGTCATTCGTTGTAAAACGGATGGAGCGCTATCGGAAGGCGCGAGCCGCGCGGACTGCAATATCGTCGCGGTAGCTAGCGGGAACCTCTCCCGCTCTGGAAAATGGGCTTCCGTACGGCGGGCGGCCCGATTTTCCCCTTTCCCAGCGCACATCTGTAAAAATTGAGAAGGCCTTGGCCGAGTCGGGTTTTCGGGACCCGTTCGATGAGGCGCGTGGCTTGTTCGGCGACGGGCAGCGGAATGATTGCATGAACCTTTTTGAACTGACGCGAACGCTGGTCGATATCGAATCCATCACCGAGAACGAGGAGCGGGTGGGAAATTTTCTGTTCGACTATCTGTCGGCGATGGCGTCGCACACCAGCGGGCACGTGGAGCGGATGGAGGTGGCTCCGCACCGCTTCAACGTGCTGGCGCGGTGGGGCAATCCGGTAGTCACGCTCTCCACCCACATGGATACGGTGCCGCCGTTTTTCGCGTCGCGCGAGGACGCCGAATGCATCTGGGGGCGCGCGGCGTGCGATACCAAGGGCATTATCGCGAGCATGTTACATGCGGCGGAAGCCCTGCTGGCGGGAGGCGGCAGCAATTTCGCGATGCTGTTCGTCGTGGGCGAGGAGCGAAACAGCGCGGGAGCTTACCGGGCGGCGCAGTCGCCGATTGGTTCGAAATTTCTGATTAATGGCGAGCCTACCGAGAACAAACTGGCGCTGGGATCGAAGGGCGCGCTGCGCTATGAAATCGTGGCGGAGGGCCGCATGGCGCACTCGGCGTATCCGGAGTTGGGAGAGTCGGCGATCGATAAACTGCTCAGCGCGCTCGATCGCATACGGCTGCTGGAGCTTCCGGTCGACGATTTACTCGGACCGAGCACGCTCAATATCGGAACGATCAGCGGAGGCCGGGCGCCGAACATCATCGCCGATCAGGCGCGCGCGGAAATTATGATCCGGCTGGTGGGCGATTCGCAAAGCACAAGAGAAGCCATCGCCAAAGCGGTGGCTGGCTGCGCCGAGGCTCGCGAAGTGCTGGAAATCCCCGCGGTTCGGTTGGGGCGTCTGGATGGCTTCGAGACGATGGTGGTGGCTTACACGACCGATATTCCCGCCTTCGGCGGCACGTGGGGACAACCGTATCTGATCGGCCCGGGAACGATTCATATGGCGCACACGCTCGAAGAGCGCGTGCCTAAACGGCAACTGCTCGAAGCAGTCGAAATATATCAACGCATGGTGAAACAGTTATGGACGCAAGAATCGAAATCGGCATCTTAGGCGCGACCGGCATGGTCGGCCAGCATTTCATCAAGTTTCTGCAAGGGCACCCGTGGTTCGATGTGCGATGGCTGGGGGCGAGCGACCGCTCGGCCGGCAAGAAATACCGCGATGCCACCAAGTGGCACCTGGCCGGTGTGATGCCGGACGCGGTTGCAGATCTTACCGTCGAGGAGTGCAAGCCGAACAACGCGCCGCGCCTGCTGTTTTCGTCCATGGATGCGTCGGTGGCGACGGAGATCGAGCGCGCGTTCGCGCAGGCCGGGCACATCGTAGTGTCGAATTCGAAAAATCACCGCATGGACCGGGATGTGCCGCTGCTGGTGCCGGAGGTGAATCCGGATCATCTGAAGCTCGTACCCCTGCAGCAGCGGCAGCGCCCATGGAAAGGGCAGATCGTGACCAACCCAAATTGCGCCACAATATCGCTGGTAATGGGCCTGGCGGCGCTGAAGCCGTTCGGCATCACGCAGGTGATCACCACGACCATGCAGGCGATCTCGGGCGCGGGGTATCCGGGCGTGCCGTCGATGGACATCAACGCCAACGTGATCCCGTTCATCGGCGGCGAAGAAGAGAAAATGGAGCAGGAGACGCAGAAGATCATGGGCGATTTCGCCGGCGACCACGTGCGTCCGCTGGCGGCGAAAGTCAGCGCCCATTGCAATCGCGTACCGGTGGTGGACGGGCATCTGGTGACAGTATCGGTGAAGCTGTCGGCGCAGCCCTCACAAACTGATCTGATGTGCGCATTCGACGAGTTCACTGGCGTGCCGCAGCAGCGCAAATTGCCAAGCGCGCCCGTAAAGCCGGTGACGTATATGCCGCAGCACGACCGGCCGCAGCCGCGTCAGGATGCCGAGCGCGACCGGGGTATGGCGGCATTCGTCGGCAGGCTGCGCGCGTGCCCGGTGCTCGATTACAAATTCGTCGCCCTGACCCACAATACGATCCGTGGCGCTGCCGGCGCGGCCGTGCTCAATGCCGAGCTAATGCACTCGGAGGGGATGCTGGACTGATGATCGTCATGAAGTTCGGCGGCACGTCCGTCGAATCAGCGTCTGCTATCGAGCGTGTGGCATCGATTGTGCGTGCGCGCGCGGCCCGTAAACCGGTCGTGGTGGTCTCGGCGATGGGAAAGACCACGAACAAGCTGCTGGCCATTGCCAGTGCGGCGATCGGCGGCAACCGCGCCGATTACATCGCGCAGATTCATGATCTTCGCGATTTTCATTCGCGCGAGGCGCGCCTGGTGGTGCCGCTGGCGGAGCGCGCCGATCTGGACCGCACGCTCGATGAGCATTTTCAGGAGCTGACAGAACTGGCGAAGGGCCTGGCCGTGCTGGGCGAGCTGACGCCGCGCTCGATCGACGCGATTTCGAGTTATGGCGAGCGCTTGTCGAGCTATATCGTCACGCTGGCGTTCGCGCATTTCGGGATGAAGACATCGCACGTGGACGCACGCCGCGTGATTGTGACCGATCATCGTCACACGCAGGCCGCGCCGCTGTTTGAGGAAACATACAAGCGGCTGGCCAACGTGATTCCGCCGCTGGCGAAAGACGGCGTTGTCGTGATGGGCGGATTCATCGGCGCAACCGCGGAGGGTGTTACTACCACGCTAGGGCGCGGCGGGTCGGATTTCACGGCTTCCATAGTAGGCGCAGGGATCGGCGCCGAGGAGATTCAGATCTGGACGGATGTCGACGGCATGTTGACGGCCGATCCGACCATCCTGCCGGGCGGGCACCGCGTCAAGATCATCTCCTTCGCGGAGGCCGCCGAGCTGGCGTATTTCGGGGCCAAAGTGCTGCATCCGGCCACGGTGATCCCGGCGGTCGAGAAAAATATTCCGGTGCTGATTCTCAATTCACGAAGGCCCGAGGTTGAAGGGACGCGCATCGTATCGGAGGCGGTCCCGTGCTCCAACACGGTGAAGTCGATCGCCTGCAAGCGCAAAATCACGCTGGTGAATATCCACTCGACGCGCATGCTGATGGCGCACGGATTTTTGAAGCGCATTTTCGACGTGTTCGAGCGTTTTGAAACGCCCGTGGATATGGTGGCGACTTCGGAGGTGAGTGTTTCGCTGACCATCGATAATCCGCAGCGCCTCGCGGAAGTATGCACCGAGCTGCGCCAGTTCTCCGAAGTCTCGATCGAGGAAGGACAGGCCATCGTGTGCCTGGTGGGCGATAACATCCGCCACACGCCGGGAGTTGCGGCGCGCGTATTCCGGGCTCTGGAAATGGTGAACATCCGAATGATCTCGCAGGGGGCCTCGCTGTTGAACCTGAGCTGCGTGGTGGCGGAAACGGA
>DATLVQ010000621.1:0-10050 GCA_035577325.1 Bryobacteraceae bacterium
ATCGCAGGCGCCACATCGGGGCGCTGTAGATCGTCGAGGGAAATTCTGCTGGACGGCCAGATGTTTTTGGTTATCCACTATCGTAAAAATGGTGGATAACTCTTGCCCTCGGTATACATGCACAGTATTCTTTTGGTTATGACAACGACAGGGCTTATATCGGCCATTTTTGCAGTGATGCTGGTTTGGTCCGTGATCCTTCTGGTCAAGTCTCGCCCAACGAGATAGAGCTGGGTAAGTTACCGGCAACCGGGGGCGGCTGCTCGCAGATCGCGCGGGTTATGGATGCCAGAGTTGCGGACACGAAACAAAGCCGGCCGCTTGCGCGACCGGCTCTTCACTGGCAGCGGGCTGGTTGTCCATGTATTGGCTAGCGACCTCTAAATTCGTTTTCGAAACGGTTTCGCTCGTGGTCGTCGTGCCTGGCTGAACGGTCGCGGTTTCCGCGGGCTTGTTCACGGTCCCGTCCGGTGAAATTTCGATCCTGCTCAAAGCCACGGTTTCGGTCTTCACCGCGAGTGAAACGGTGACGGCCTTCGCCGTCATGGAAGCGGTTATCGAAGCGTGGAACAACTTCGTAACCAGCGCTAAAAGGCTGCCGGTACCAATTTCCGGAGACCCAAACATTGCGGCCGTAGGCTTGCGACCAATAACCGTCGACCCAGGTGTAGCCGGGGCCGGGGCAGGGCGGAATGTTGGACGCATAAGAAGGAGGCGCCTGGTAGAAACCGCCACGGTGTCCTCCAAAGCCTACGCCGACTGAGAATCGGGTTTCAGCAAACATCGAACTTCCCGCCAAAAGCATCATTGCCAGCAATTTCGTTTTCATAATATGTCCTTCCTTCCTGCCCGGTGACAGTGCATGGCTAGGGCCGAAATCTTAAGTGTAATGGGATGCGAGGAAATGGCCGTTTGTGAAGCATTCTTCACGTGGTGGCCGCGCACCAAGCTGGTGTTTTTGGAGCGCAGCGATATTAGGGAGTGTTAAGACTGGAGCGCTGCAGAAGCGCTTTGTTACTCGCCATTGACCTATATTTACAATCCAGGCTGGAACAGATCGGCACGGAAAACATCTATGAAAGCGAAAGACGGAGGTGGAGAGATGGCCGCCCACGCTGAATTGGATGGAACGAAAACGACGCCGCAAAGCGCAGTGAGTCTGCCGAGAATTTCAGAACCGGCGGATGAGAACGATGTGATGCGCGAACAACTGGAGTACCTGATCGGCCATGCGACCGAACAAAGCGCGTGCGGCTGCTCAACGTGCCAGCGGTACCTCCGCGTGCAGTCCGCGCTGCTCGAAATCTTCAACGAGCCGCAAACGCAGCCGGCACCCGGGCCCACCTCATTGCCCATGGCGGCGTGAAGGCGACGGGGCATCAGGGGCGCGCATTATAGGCGCCTCCCTGCCGCATTAGGCCCTTGCCGCATTATATGGAGCGCAGAGAACTGGTACGATTTGATTGACCGTATGGAAAATGCAAATCGTAACGGCGAGTGCGACGTAATCGAACGGTTCGCAAATTCGTTTGGCAAGAATCCGCATTGCAGCTACAACTTTGAGACGCAGGACCACACATTGCAAGTGAATAGCCAGACGATCGTGATCACGCGCAAAGATTTCGACGATCGCAAGTGGCAGAAGACGATTCGCAATGCAATGCAGCGGCGAGGTTCCCGCTGACAATCAGGGCACTGTGGTCCGCGCGGATCTATGGCCGTTTCTGCCGCTGAACGAATGGCTGGACCCGCCGCAGCGCAAACGAGAGCACGTACGCGTCCGGCGAAGTGGGATTACGCCGCGGAGCCTGGTCGCGCGCTATTCAACATTCATGAAGAGCCGGCGCACGATATCAGTGGGGACAGAGCGATTGCGCATCATCCCTAGAGGATACGACTCCGTGAGCGTGGCGTGACGATCGCCCGCCGGCAGCTCAAACCGGCGGCACGGGCCGGGCGGATTTTCCGGTGGCGTCCTCGAGAGCGGCGGCGACTTGAAGGATCAGCGCTTCGTCGAACGGGCGGCCGATGATCTGTAACCCGAGTGGGAGGCCACGTCGATCGGCGCCGCAGGGCATCGAGATGGCCGGCAGGCCGAGCACGTTGATGCCGCGCACGAAGCGCGTGGTGGCGAGCCGCACGTCGTCGGTGAATTCGCCCAGGCTCACGGTTTTTTCGCCGATGCGTGGGGCGGCCATGGGCGTGGTGGGAGTGAACAGGCAATCGACCTGTGACCACAAGCGGGCGAATTCCCGCTGCATGACGCGGCGCAGGCGCTGGGCATTGATGTAGTCGGTGGCAGGCAGCAGACGGCCCTGGTCGAGCAGCGCCAGCACGTCGGCGCCAAACTGGTCGCGGTTGCCGGTGTACTTTTCCATCACCGCTGAAGCCTCCGCCAGGAGGATGACGCGGCCCACAACATTTAGCGCTTCGATATCCGGCACGCGTACGGGAATCACGCGCGCGCCTAGCGATTCGGCGGTTGCGGCCATGCGGCGAACGGCCATATCCACATCGGGATCGAGCCGTTCGAGATAAAAATTCTGCGGCAGACCGATGCGCACAGTGCGGATGGAGCAGTCGGGCGCCGGCAAGTAACTGCCGACGGGTTCCTGCGACGAAGTTTCATCGCGTGGATCGAAACCGGCGATGGCGGCGAGCGTGATTGCGGCATCGCGCACGGAGCGTGTGAGGGGGCCCATGTGGTCGAGCGAAAAATCAAGAGGCAGCACGCCTAAGCGGCTGACGCGGCCGGTGGTGGGCTTGAGGCCGACGGTGCCGCAAAAAGCCGCCGGAATGCGAATCGACCCGCCGGTGTCGGTACCCATGGCCATGAATACCATGTCCGCTGAAACGGCCGCACCCGAACCACCACTCGAACCGCCTGGAATGCGGTCGGTGTCCCAGGGGTTGCGCACCGCGCCAAAATGCGGGTTGTTGGACGTCACGCCGTACGCCAGTTCGTGCATGCCGGTCTTGCCGATGAGTACCGCCCCGGCGGCGGCGAGTTTTTCGACTACCGTGGCATCGCGGTCGGGCACGTGGTGCATGAAGATGACTGAACCCGCAGTCGTGCGCACGCCGCGCGTTTCGAACACATCTTTGACAGCGATGGGAATGCCGTGCAACGGGCCGCGATCCGTGCCGCGCCCCAGCTCCGCGTCGGCGGCCAGTGCCTGGGCGCGCGCGCTCTGATCGAGCACGGTGACCATGGCGTTGAGCTTTGGATTCGTCTCGGCGGTGCGGCTGAGCGCGGCTTCAGTCAGCTCCACGGACGAGACAGTGCGCTGGCGCAGGGACTGCGCGGCTTCGAGGATTGTCACGCGCGATCCTCCGGGAAAACACGAAACGTGATGGCGGGCTCGACGTCATCGGGAATGTTCCTGGTGAGCGGACGGAATGCCGCTTCGAGCATATCGAGCGCCGGGGCGACGCGCTCAATGTCGGTTTCGGGAATGCGGAGATCGTTCGCCTCTGCAATCTTTTTCCAGTTCTTCATAGGAGTTTGAGTGTTCTATTCTACTGAAGCCTGTAAGGGCGCGGTGGCGCGGGCGATATCATGCACCGAGGAAGTGCGGCTGTTGCGGCTCGGCGGGCAGGACCTCGCGGGCGGCCCATTCGGCGCCGGCGAGCACGATCATGCTCGAAATAAAACTGAAGAGTACGATGGTCACCGAGATATAAAATGGGCCGTATTCTTTCTGCAGCTTGTCCTTAAGCAGCGGCCAGATCAGCAGGTTGACGTATTTCAGCAGCTCGATGCCCAGGCCGACCAGAATTGCCACGGGCGCGACGCGCAGAGGGGGCACGCGCCGGTTGGGCAGCAGCCAGTAAACCAGAAACAGCGCCAGAATCGAGATGGGGATGGCGGCGAGCTTGAAAAACGCCTGGGTGATCCACAGCGGCAGAGCGGAAGTGAGCCCAAGGAAATTACCGAGGTAAGTCTGATTCAGCGCGGTCAGCATGAACGACAGCAGCGCGAGGCCGCCGCACAGAAAAATGAGGCCGAGGCTGAGCAGCTGGTTCTTGAAATACGTGCGGTTCTGTTTCACGCCCCAGACGCCGTTGAGCGCGACTTCCATGGGCTCGAAGATTCCGTTGGCTGTGATCAGCAGCAGCAGGACGGAAGTGATCTGCATGGGCCCGCGCGATTCTACTACTGCCAACAGATTGCGCTTGAGGAATACGCCCAGCTCGCCGGGAAAATAGTCGTTCAGCGCTATGAAGATAGCATTCTCCGCCGCGGGCCAGCGGAAACCATATTTGCAGAGCGAAATCATCACAATCAGAAACGGAAAGAACGAAAGCAGAACGCAGGCCGAGACAGCGAGTGCGTGCACGTGCACTTCGGTGCGCATGCAGTAGCGCGCGGAGGGCGCGAAAATGCGCAGCCATCCGCCCGGAGGCTGCGGCTCGATATCGAAGATCATAGGGCGTGACGAGGCGAGTGGCGAAGAGAGTTCATATTTTCAGCTTAACGAAGTCCGGTTCGCGGGTGGAAGCGCCGGTGGCGAAATGCGTACTTGCTAACTCACCTTAATGCCCAGCGTGTTCTCGATGTAGTTCTTGCTGAGGCGCGCGCTTTCCTTGGGCGGGCGAGAGGGTGACGAATCCAGTTCCACGGTCAGCCAGCCGCGCCAGTTGATGTCGTCAAGGTGCTTCTTGATCGCCGGAAAATCCACGCCGCCCTTGCCCAGCTCGAAGAAGATGGGATCTTTCATGGCGTCGTTGCGTTCGCGACGCTGCTTGGCGCCGCCCCGGTGTTCGGGCTGGGTGTCTTTCAGGTGAAACTCGATGATGCGATGGCCGAGCGAGCGCGCCAGTTCCACTGGATCGATGCCCGCCATGGTGATATGCCCGGTATCGAGGACGAATCCCACGTGCTTTGGATCGGTTGATGTCATGATGGCGTCGATCTCGTGACGGTTCTCGAGCTGCGTCCACATGTGGGCGTGCACGCCGAATTTGAGGCCCGTCTCGTCCGCCATGCGATGACCGAGCATGTCGAATATGGCGGCCATATTCTTCAGGTCCTGGGCAGTCGTGCCCGCGGGGCGGCGCGGACCGGTATTGATTTTCAGATGATCGCAGCCCAGACGCTTGATGAACCGCGCGAGACTCATGTGCTGCTCGAGAATTTTCTCGTGCTTCGAGGAGTCCTCGAAATGCATTTCCATGTGGCCGCCATTGGAAATAGTGTCGAACCTGACGCCGATGGCATCGGTTTTCTGGAGAAGCTCGGCGGGCTTATCGAGGTACGCGCCGAAGTAATCGATGAACGACTCTACGTATCGGTATCCCACCTCGCGCGCTTCGCGGAAGGAGAGAAAAACATCCGTCTCCCAGCCGCCGCGGGTGTTAGTGGTGATGCCGACGCGGTATCGCGGCTCATCGTCCGCACGCAAGAGGGCGAGCGAGGCTCCGGCAACGAATGCTCGGCGGGTCAGCATGGCGGTTACATCTTGTTCCCGGCGACGAGCACCATCTCGATAGAGCGCGTGTTGCGAATGTCGTCGAGCGGGTTCTTGCCGAGGACAATCAGGTCGGCCCACTTGCCGGGCTCGAGCGTGCCGAGGTCTTGGGCACGCAGAAATTCGGCAGCGTTGCGCGTGGCATCGGTAATCACCTGCATGGGAGTGAGGCCGGACTGCACCATCAACTCCATCTCGCGGTGTTCGGAGTACCCCTGGAAGCGCGCAGGCGGACCGCTATCGGTGCCGAAGCCGATCTTCACGCCGGAATCCGAGAGCGTCTTCAAGTTGTGCATGGCCATTTTGAGGAAGCCGGGATATTTCGCATAATCGGGGTCGGATGCGACTTTGTTCTGATAGGCCGGACTCTTCAGGGTGGCCAGTACCGCGGGAGCGACGCCGCGCGTGAAGAAGGGGTCGTCGAGCATCGGCCCGGGCTTGCCGAAGATGAATGTCGATTCCTCGCGCGTCAGCGTAGCCGCCGATTGGAACGCGCCGTGCTTTTTCATGGATGCTATCAATACATCATCGACGGGTTTGTCGCGAACGCTGTGTGCCAGGCCATCGAGGCCCGCGTCGATCAGTGCTTTGGCGTCGGCCAAATAGAAAACGTGCGCAGCGACTTTGATGCCGTGCCGATGAGCGTCGGCGATGATCGCCTTGCAGAGATTGATGGGGATCTTTTTTTCGCGCCCCAGGTGATCGTCTACCCAGATCTTGACGATGTCGACTTTTTGGTCCGCCAGATGCGCGACATCTTTATCGACATCGGCTGTCGAGGCTACCTCGAAGGGCACGCCCTTCATGCCTTGCGCGGTTGTGGGGTAACCGCCCACGCCGGTGAAGCCGCGGCCGGCGGTGAAGATGCGGGTTTCATGCGGGCGTGCGGCGCGCTGCGCGGAGCGCAACTGGAATACCAGATCGCGATCAGTTCCCATGCTGACCACCGACGTCACGCCATAGGACGCGTAGAGTTTCAACTGCTTCTCCACATTTTCGGCGGTGTAATTCTTCGGGTCCTGCGCGAGATCGAGCGTGTTGCCGAGGTGCCCGTGCAAATTGATAATACCTGGCATCACGAATTTGGCGGCCAGATGCGTGACTTGCGCGCCGGCGGGAACCTTCAGCTGCGCCTGCGGCCCGGCCCAACTGATGCGGCCGTCCACAATGACCATGGCTGCGTTTGCGACTGGCGGGCGGCCCGTGCCGTCGATGAGCGTGAAGCCATCCAGCACCTTGGTTTCTGCTGGAGCCGCGACCGCCGCAAGAGCCAGGATTGCAGTGAAAATGATTGGTTTCATGTGCGTTGACGGGGGGATTGTAACACAGCGGGTGCAGCACTGCCCACGCGTGTTTGACCGCCCGCGCGGGGTCTTCTACTTAGTCGTAACCAGCGGAAGTTGGAGTTTCGAGCTGGGGCCGGTATGGCTCAAAATATAAAGTGCCGCGGGAGGCGCCCAGTAATCTGGCTCTGTAACGATCAGCTATTCGCAAACCGCGCCTATTCTCACGCGAGTCGATACCAGTTCTGACCGCACTGCGACTCTCATCGCACGCAACGAGTCCGACCTCCAAAAAAACCCACGTTGAACGTGGGACAGGCGGGAGTTGGCAAGTACCGATCGTCGCGACCGCACCTGTCGGCGTGGCGCGCAGGTTAGAATTGAGCCGAGTATGACAGGTTTACTATCCCTCTGGCCGCAGGAACATGTGTCCAGAGATTGTCTCGCAACCCTTGCTATGGATGTGACAGCGCCGTTCCTCAATGACATGGGGCTGGCGCTGGAAGGGGTCGAAGAGCTACGCGCGGCTTTCCGGGAAGGAATCGACCGGGCGCCTTGGGTGTTTAGCGCAGCGCAAGCGGAGAGAGTGAAATTTTTAGAGACGCTAGACGGTCTACTGGAGAAATCCATCTCGGAAGAAGATAGGCAGCCCTTCTGGAGATGGCTGCGAGACACTTATACGCTCGCGCCTGCCGATAGGCCTAATTGGGAGATGTATGAGATGTTTTTCTTCGAGTGGTACGCGACAACTCATGAACTTAAGAACAGGGGCCGTCCTCCTGACGCTGATCATGGTCGGTGGCTGCACCTGGGAACGGAAAGCCGTCTTTAAGCATCCGCGTGGGGGCGATTCGGTTGAGATACAACAACGTTTTCCAGTCAACCTATGGGGGATTCGAATTCTACTACATCGGAAGGGATCTGCCAAGACGCTCTATGAAAAACGGGGTGACACGTTCTTGACATTCGTTGACGTCTTCTGGTCCGTTGACAGCAAAGAACTAGCTGTCTTCACTTGTGGAAGTCCGTCTTTGCGTATGGCATATAATTTGACCGACGATCACTCGCTGCCGTTTGTACAAATGCAGTCAGACGTGGCCGCTCATATACGGACGGAGTACCATCTAGACTCAAACAAAATGAGCGATGAGGACACGCTCTTGTGGGCTTGCACCGACGGCCAAGACGCTTTTTCGCGGCACCACCAGTGACGCTGCTGCTGACCTGTACCTGGCGATAGCGGACGGAATGCAAGAAGACTCGAACCATGTGTTGGTTCTCCGGTGCTTTTGGTTAGACTGCTAACAAGAGAGCGTATTTATGTTTGTTCCGAGCCACCGCCAAAGTACAACTACAGCCAGCGAGCCGACGACACATGCCCAGAGCTGGATAGTCATTAGTTGATCAAACTCAATCTGCTTTGACGGCTAAGCCACGCGCACACGATAATCGCCAACACGGAGGCCAAAGCAGCGACCGTGAGATCGATCAGGCTAGCCAGCGTGGGGCTAGGTACAAACCTTCCAAATACGAGTCCGGCGAGGAACCCCGCCAACAATCCAAGGAGCAGGAAGAGGAGATCAAATAATACCTCGGGCCTTCTGATCTGCAAGAACTCTACAAGAACCAGTGGAACATGAGGACAGGAATAGTCTCGCTCCAGGCAGTATTCACGACCGAGCCGCACCCGACCAGATGGCGTTATTCGTGGTCAACGAGACCAAAACCGCCGAGGAGAAATTCTACTCGAAGTTCGGTCGGTACCGGACCTTCGAAGAATTGGACGCTCAATCAGAAAAACTGAGGTCAATAACTTTGGCTGGCCGCAGGTACTATAGGTATCGATTCGAACTTGCAGTCGATGCGCAACATACTCCCTGACGGCAGTGCCCGAGCATCGGGGCGACGCCATGGAGCGCTCCTCCTACTGCGATCAGACCGGTGTCGTGCGACAAAGCTGGGGTCCTGCTCCCGCCGCGGCCCGAAGTCCGGAAGTCAAATGAAAAGAAAAAGTGGCAGACGCAATCACCGGCGGATCGAAATGCATTGTAAGGAAAGGGGACCGCACCTGTACGATTGAGGCCTTGGTCGTTGGGTCTGCAACAACCCGTGCTAGCTGAGGATCTTGCGCGTTCGGGGTGGGGTAGAGGTGGCCTATTGTATACCCCGCGTGTTGTATACCCCGCGTGCGTTTGACCGCTTGCGCAGCCGTCTTCTATACTGGAGATTCAATATGTATTATCTGGTTGTAACCATCCATGTGGTGGTGTGCTTGTTCCTGATCATCGTGATCCTGCTGCAAAGCGGGAAGGCGGCGGACCTGGCGGGCGCGTTCGGCGGCATGGGCTCGCAGACGGCATTCGGGCCGCGCGGCTCGGCGACGCTGCTTTCGAAAGCCACCACGATCTCGGCGGTGGTGTTCATGTGCACGTCGCTGGCTCTTTCGATCCTCGCGATGCGCAACGCGGGCGGGAGCGCGACGATTCTGGAGCGGAAGACGCCGGCCAAGCAGTCCGTGCCCGCGGGTGCGAAACAGAGCGGCCCGGCGCCCATGACGGCGACACCGAACGTACCCGGCTCGGATACGCCAGGCAAGCCACAGCCGATACAGGTCCCGCCGAAAAAGTAGTTTTCACGCATTGCGGAGGTGGCGGAATTGGCAGACGCACTAGCTTGAGGTGCTAGCGGGAGCGATCCCGTGGGGGTTCAAGTCCCCCTCTCCGCACCAGTTTTCAACCTTTGCCTGCTATTACTTGCAGGCGTTTTTTTGCCTGCGTGACCAGATTGTGCCCAAACTTGATCCATCAGATTGTCGATTCTCGCCTGCCGGGCCGTTGACCACTTCGCGTAATGCTTCCGGACGGATCTGGGGCTATTGCGCAGGGATATCGGCCACTTCCTCGAAGCTCGCACTGCCCCGAGTAGCTCCATCGCCAGGGCCAGACGAAATTATCCAGGAGGCCAATCAAGAAATGAATCGGTCACCTTGCACGCCGATCAACATCACAGCCTCTCGCAGCTCGAGGTTTGCTCCGGAACTGTCGTGCCGCGTGCGCCAGTGTTGAAGTGAGACTCCGGCTTTCCGTGAGTGTTGGAGACGTCGAAACCCCGAGGACGTTCGCTCGCTTGTGCTCCACAGGCTTGGGGGACAATAACAGAAAATGGCTGTACAACACCGCTGGACATAGCAAAGTTCTTTAGTCGCTCAATGAGCGCTTCGGTTACCTCTTGACCCTTCGCAAACAGCAGAAGACCATTCTTGGCTCGAACCTCACCGTTGATCACCATCCCGCAAC
>DATLVQ010000622.1:0-13061 GCA_035577325.1 Bryobacteraceae bacterium
CCCCGCGAGCCCCATCCACGTCGCGTGTTTATGCGATTTGTCCGATATAGCGTAGTTCTATTCACGTTTCTTACAGTTCAGGTTCTGCACGCGGCCCCGATTTACGAGCATTACGCCCTCATTCTCAACGATCCCCCCGTCAGCGAGTTTTCTCAGTCTCATAAGAATGCGCCTCAGGCCGTCACCGAGAATCACCGCCAGCGCATTCTGGCCGCGCAGAATTCCTTGCGCAGCGAGCTCGCGCGCCGTAATCTCAACGTAACCAGCTCCGTCGATACCGTCTTAAATGCAGTCTTCGTCCGCACCACTCCAGACCGTCTCGCTGAGCTGGCCGCGCTCCCCGGCGTGAAAGGCGTAGTGCGGATGCGGCGCATGATGCCGAAACTCGACCGCGCCGCCGTCCTCATAAATGCGCAGGGGGCATGGAATGCTCTTGGTGGAGATAAAAACGCCGGCTTGGGTATGAAAATCGCCATCATAGACAGCGGCATTGACCAGAACCATCCCGCGTTTCAGGACAACTCGCTGGCGATTCCCGCCGGGTTTCCCAGATGCGGCGTTCCCGCCGATTGCGCTTTCACCAACCACAAAGTGATCGTCGCCCGCAGTTATGTGCAGCCGGCCTCACCAGTTGATCCCGCAACTTCGCGGCCTGACGACTATTCGCCGCGGGACCATGTCGGTCATGGGACCGGCGTGGCCATGGCGGCCGCCGGCCAGCGCAATACCGGCCCCGCCGACACCATCGAAGGCATCGCGCCCAAAGCCTACCTGGGCAGCTACAAAGTGTTCGGATCGCCCGGCGTCAACGATGGCGCCTTCGACAGCCAGATCATCAGCGCGATCGAAGACGCTGTCAAAGATGGCATGAACGTGGCCGTTCTCTCGCTCGGCGGCCCGGCGCTCTCCGGCCCGCTCGATGTAGGCCCCGCGTGCGGCCTGACCGGCACCACTCCCTGCGATCCCGAAGCCATCGCCATCGAGAACGCCACAAAGTCCGGCCTGCTGGTTGTCGCCGCTGGCGGCAACGAAGGAAGCACGGGCACCCAGTTGCCGACCCTGAGCACTGTCGATTCTCCAGGACATGCGCCTTCCGCCATTGCCGTCGGTGCCACCACCAATTCGCACACGTGGGTTTCAGGCGTGCGTGTCAGCGGGAGCGGTATCCCATCCGCCATTCAAAAAATCGAAGGCCAATTCGGCGATGGTCCGCAAATTTTCTCGCCCGTCACCGCTCCCCTGCGCGACGTGGCCGCAGTCTCGTCCGATGCTTTCGCCTGCAATGCGCTGCCCGCCGGATCCCTCGTTAGCGACTTCGCTCTCGTCGAGCGCGGCAACTGCAACTTCGTCGTGAAAGTAACCAACGCGCAAAACGCCGGCGCCGCCGGTGTTATCTTCTGGGATCCCAATGCCGATACTACGGACGCTCCTTCGGGCTTGGCCAACACCTCGATTCCGGCGATATTGATCGGCGTCACCGGCGGTTCCGCCCTCAAGTCTTTCATCGACGGCCATCCCGGCTTCCCCGTCATCATCGATCCCTACGTCATGCCCGTCGACGCCACACCCAACACCGTCGCCGACTTTTCTTCGCGCGGCCCTTCTTTCATCGGCAGCATCAAACCCGACGTCGCTGCCGTTGGCACGGACCTTTACCTGGCCGCCGAGAGCTACGATCCCAACGGCGTTCTCTACAGCCCTGACGGATACACTGTTTCGAATGGCACCAGCTTTTCGACGCCCATCGTGGCCGGCGCCGCCGCTTTGGTGAAGCAAAAGCACCCCGGTTTCGGTCCGCTCGATGTGAAGTCGGCCATTGTGAATACCGCCAGCCAACAAGTGACCGATGAATCCGGCGCCGCGCGCGTTACCGCCGTCGGCGGCGGGCTCCTTGATGCCGGCGCGGCGCTCTCCACAAACGTCACCGTCAACCCTGCCACCGTTTCGTTCGGCATTCTCAAGTCGTCGAGTGCTCTCCCCGCCGTCCAGCGCCTCCAGATCACCAATGGCGGCAGCGCCACCGTCACCCTGGCGCTCTCGATCTCGCAACGGGATCCCGACTCGAACGCCCATGTCGCTCTCGATAAAACCAGCCTGACCCTGACTCCCGGCCAGTCCGACTTCGTCACCGCGACTCTCAGCGGTTCTCTCCCTGCCGCGGGCGAGTACGATGGCGCCATTCTGATCCAGGGTGGTGGAAATACGCTGCGCGTCCCCTATCTCTACATGCGCGGCGATGCAGCCGCGTTCAATATTTTTGCGCTCTTGGGCGACAACAATGATTGCGCTGTCAACCAGGTCGTTTCCGATGGCGCCGTCGCTTTCAAGGTTGTGGACCGCTTCGGCGTTCCCGTGGCTGGCCTTCCAGTTCAGTTCGCCGCCTCGGGCGGTGGCTCTATCAGCCAGGCCGATGCCAAAACCGACGCCAACGGGATCGCTGGCGCTATCGCGACTTGCGGGTCTAAACCGGGTGACGTACAGTTCACCGGAACCGCTGGCGGCTTGACCGTCACTTTCAGCGGCACCACCCGCCTATTACCCGTGATTGCCCCCAATGGCGCCGTCAATGCGGCCAGCTTTCAAGTCGGCGGCGGCGCGGTGCCCGGTTCGTACATTTCGCTATTCGGTACCGGTCTGAGCGATTTCACCGACAATGCGGCTTCCCTTCCTCTGCCTCTGTCCATCGATAGCGCCAGCGTGAGCTTCGACGTTCCCTCCGCCAACCTCAGCCTCCCCGGCCGTCTCATTTACGTCAGCCCCAGCCAGATCAATGTGCAGGTTCCCTGGGAATTGCAGGGCCAGGCTTCAGCTCAAATCAAAGTCACGATTCAGGACACGCAAGGCACCGTGTACACTCTGCCGCTCACCGCCGCGTCGCCGGCGTTCTTCGAATATACTGAACGCGCCACCCAGCGTCTGCTGCTCGCGGCGCTCGACAGTGCCAATCACGTCATCTCAACCACGCATCCCACGCATTCCGGCCAGGTCGTGCAACTTTATGCCAATGGACTCGGCCCCGTCGACAACCAGCCGGCCACCGGCGAGCCCGCCCCCGCATCGCCCTTGGCCCGCACGCTGACTCAGCCGGAAGTAACCATCGCCGGGCAGTCCGCCACCGTCCAGTTCAGCGGCCTAGCGCCTGGCTTCCCCGGCCTGTACCAGGTGAATGTTGAAATCCCCGCCGGCGTCCCCTCAGGTGTCCAACCTGTCGTCATCAAGATCAACGGAGCCACTTCGCCCGCCGCTAACTTGCCTGTACAGTAAGTGGACCCATGCTCCCACATTCCGTTGCCCACAAATATGATAAAACCCTGTCGTGAAAACCACGGTGGAGATCCCCGATCCCCTGGTCACCGAGCCCAAGAAATATGCCGGCGCCCACGGCCTTACCTTTCGGCAATTGCTCTAAACCTCCCTCCGCCGGAGCACATTTAAGGGAAAAGGGCAGCGAATTCACGACTGCGAAAGCATCCGCTCTTCCATCCAGGAAGGCCGCGGCGGATGATCAAGTCGGCCGTCCTTCGTTTACGCTCATCGCGAAGATTCCACCTAGCATCAAACCACCAACGCGCCATTGCCCGTCTCCCGCCTGCACGGCGTCCGTGAGCTCTGGTCCGCCGACCGCGACTTCACCCGCTTCAAAGGCATCCGCGTCGTAGATCCCCTTATCGCCTGAGCCTTCCCCACTTTCGACTGCGCGCATCCGGAACGCCCCGTCCCACAATCGCCCACTCGCACGCGTCCCCGCCGTTCCCGTACCTCGCCAACCTCTGAACCCGCAATGCGTTACCGTGTACTTGTTATGGACTCTCTGTTGCTTGATTCCCGCCTCGCTTTTCGCCGTGTGAAGCAAAATCCCGGTTTCGCCGCCGCTGCTATTCTGACGCTCGCCCTCGGCATCGGCGCCAACACCACCACCTTCAGCGTGATCAACAAGCTGATCCTGCGCCCCCTGCCCGTCACCCGGCCGCATGAACTGGTCTTCCTGAACACCGCGAACGGCATCAGTCATTCCTACCCCAACTACAAGGATTTTCGCGATCGCAACCATACCCTGGCCGGCCTGTTCGGTTACCGCCTCGCCCAGGTCGCCATGAGCCGGGGCGCTGGCAATTTGCACGTTTGGGGCTATGAAGTCACCGGCAATTATTTCGACGTGCTCGGCGTGCAACCCATGCTCGGGCGCTCCATCACACCCGCCGACGACGAGAAAGTCGGCGCCCACCCCGTCGTCGTCCTCAGCTATAACAACTGGCAGCGGCACTTCGCGTCCGACACCGGCATAGTCGGCAAGACCGTCAAGATCAATCGCCTCGATTACACCATCCTCGGCGTGATGCCCCGCGATTTCTCCGGCACCGAGTTGCTCTTCGCCTCCGACTTCTGGGTGCCTCTCGCCATGGAGCCGCAAATCGAGCCCGGCAATCCCTGGCTCAACAATCGCAATACCTGGAACCTCTGGGTCGCCGGTCGCTTGAAGCCCGGTACGACCAGTAGCCAGTGTGAAGCCGAGCTCAATACCATCGCCGCTCAAATGGCTCGTGAATATCCCTTTCTTGAAGGCATGCGCATCCGGCTCTCGCCACCGGGATTGGGCGGAAACATGCTGCGCAAACCCGTGGTCGGGCTTGCTTACGTGCTCATGGGAATCGCCGCCCTCGTCCTGCTCATCGCCTGCACCAATCTCGCGAGCCTGCTGCTGGCCCAGGCATCGGACCGCCGCAAAGAGATCGCGGTCCGCCTGGCGCTCGGCGCCGCCCGTTGGCGCCTGGTGCGCCAACTGCTCACCGAAAATCTGCTGCTCGCAATCGCCGGTTCGGCCGCCGGCCTTCTGCTCGCCGTCTGGCTGGTCGATCTGCTCGGCGCCTGGCGCCCACCCATCGATATTCCCGCTGATTTCAGCCTGCTCATCGACTGGCGCGTTCTCACCTTCACCGTCGCCGCCGGCCTGCTTACGACGCTGCTATTTGGCCTGGCCCCCGCGCTGCAGGCGGTCCGCGCGCAACTCGTCCCCGCGCTCAAGAATGCATCCTTCACCGAACGCCTCCGCCGCTGGCAGGCGCGCGAGCTGCTGGTAACCACGCAGATTGCTCTCTCCGTGGTCCTGCTCGTGGGCACCGTGCTGGTGGTGCGCAGCCTGCAAAATTCGCTCACCATTAATATCGGTTTCAATCCCCACAATGCCGTGGGCGTCTGGTTCGACCTCGCTCTCGAAGGCTATGATGAGGCGCACGGCAGAGATTTCCAGCACCGCGTAGTGGAAAAGGTTGCGGCGCTGCCCGGCATTCAGTCAGCCGGCTTTGCCAACTCGCTGCCGCTGGGTCTCGATCAGTCCACAACCACCGTCTACGTCCAGGGCAAGCCGCTTCCCAAACCATCCGAATTGCAAAGTGCCAATTACTACATGGTGGACCCCGGTTATTTCCACACCATGCAGACGCGCCTGGTCGCCGGCCGCGATTTCGACGCGCACGATAACCAAGACTCGAAGCGCGTCGCCATCGTGAATCAGGCTTTCGCCGCGCGCGTTTTTCCCAACGAGCATGCCGTCGGCAAGCGCTTCAGCCAAGGCCCCAACGATCACGTATGGACCGAAATTGTCGGCATCGCCGAGGATGGCAAATATGTTTCGCTGAACGACGGCCCCACCCCCGTCATATTTTGGCCCGCCATGCAGCGCTACAATTCCACCACCTTCGTGATCGCGCGTTCCCCGCTCCCCGCTGACGAACTGGTGCGCCTGATCGAGCGCGCCATCCACGAGATCGATCCCGATGTGCAGTTCATCCAGGCCGGCAGCCTTGAGGATCACCTGCGCCTTCCGCTGTTCCCCGCCCGCCTCGCCGCGTCGATGCTTGGCGCGTTCGGCGCCCTCGCCATCGTGCTCGCCGCCACCGGCGTCTATGGCGTGATGGCGTACGCGGTCTCGCGCCGCCGTCGTGAAATCGGTATCCGCATGGCCATCGGCGCAAGCGGCGGCCAGGTCATGCGCCTGGTCCTAGGTCGCATCGCCGTCTTGCTCATCGTCGGCACCGCCCTCGGCGCGCTCGCCGCCCTCGCCACCGGCAAGTTATTCTCGCCCGTCCTCTACAACGTCAGCCCCCGTGATCCCGCAACGTTCGCGCTGGCTGCGCTCCTGATGGCGTTCGTCGCCCTAGCCGCCGGCTGGCTCCCTGCCCGCCGCGCCATGTCCATCGAACCCGCCTCCGCCCTGCGGGAGGAATGAACCAGCTGTTGCTATTTGGCCCTTCAACATTTTGTTCCTGCTGCGCCCGCTATTCGTTCCGCAGGGCTCGCAGCGGATCCAGCCCCGCAGCGCGCCGTGCCGGCACATAGCTGGCCACCGCGCTGACCATCAGCAGCACCAGCGGAACAATGGCATACACGACCGGGGAAGATAGGCCCAGTCCCGGAAAACTCGCAGCGAGCAGGGGCGCTGCCGCCGCAGTGAGCGCTCCGCCGGCCAGGATACCGACACCGGCGAGAATCAGCCCGCGGCGCTCAACGAGCCAGCCAACGTCCCTGCGGCTCGCGCCAATTGCGACGCGGATGCCAAACTCCTTCACGCGCCGGCTCACCGTGTATGCGATCAATCCGTAGATCCCGGTCGTGGCCAGCGCCAGGCCGATGAATCCCATGGTCCCCACCATCTGGAAAAACTGCAGCCACGTGCCCGTCGCGCGGCTCTCGTAGAGCGTCGCCACCGTTCGCAGGTTGAATACCGGCACGTTGCCGTCAATCGATCTCACCGCGTCGCGCAAGGGCGCTGCCAGCGCCGCCGGATTGTCCGCCGATTGCACGATCAGCGTCATCCGCGACCGCGGGTTTTGCTCGTAGGGCACATACGCAAACGATGCCGGCGTCTCGTTTACAGCCAGATAGTGCCCCGTCTTCGCCACGCCGACGACCTCGGCGACAGGTCCCGCCGCGCTGTCCAGCCGCATCCGCTTTCCGATCGGATCCTGGCCCGGCCAGTAGGTCTTGGCAAACTGCTGGTTCACGATCGCCACGCGCCGCGATCCGGCGCGGTCATCCTCCGTGAAAGCGCGCCCTCGTGTGATTTCGACATTCATGGTGCTGAAGTAGCGGGCGTCCACCGCGGCGCCGAACACGATCTCCGTTTCGCGGCCCTTCGGGAACTGGTACCCCTCGGGCACTACCGTCGCCACGGTCTGTGCAGGAGATAGCGGCAGCGCCTCCGTCATCGCCACTCCCGCCACGCCGGGCATCGTGCGCACGAGATCGACCAGCCGGCGGTAGAAGGCTTTCGTCTGTTCGGGCGAGTAGTGCACTACCGCGGGCGCCGTGTCCAGGCTGATCAAGTGGTCCGTGCGAAATTCGGGCGGCTTCACCAGCATGTTCCGGAAGCCCGCCAGAAACATGCCGGCGGCGATCAGCACCACCATCGCCAGCGCAATCTGGCCGGCTACCAGCACATCGCGCCCCACCGTCCGCCCCTTGCCGGAGACGCCTTCTCCACCCGCCTTCAGCGCGCTCACGAAGTCCGCCCGCGCCGTCTGCCAGGCCGGAACCAGGCCGAAGAAGAGACAACTCGCCAGCGCCACTAGCAGGCTGAACTCGACCACGCGCCAATCCAGCCGTACGCCCAGCACAAACGGTGGATCGCTCGGCACGCTGAGCGTGTCCAGTAACCGAATACCGCCGTATGCTGCGAACAATCCCGCTGCGCCGCCCGCCATCGCCAGGATCAGACTCTCGGTCATCAGTTGGCGCACCACGCGCCTCCGCCCCGCTCCAATCGATAGCCGGATGGCGATCTCGCGGCTGCGCGCGCGCGCTCGTGCCAGCAACAGGTTCGCCACGTTCGAGCACGCAATAATCAGGATGAGCCCCACCAGCCCCATCAGCATCTTGACCGGCGCCAGCAATTGTGGCGTCTGCTGGATGCGCCTTTGCAGCTCCGTGCGCACCGACATGTGCCGGTTGCGATTCGTCTTTGCATACTCGCGCTCGAGCGCGGCCCCGAAAATGGCAAGTTCGGCCCGCGCCGATTCCAGTGTGGAGCCCGCGCTCAACCGGCCCTTCACCACCAGATCGTGGCGTCCGCGATCCTCCAGGGGATCCGCCATCTCGCCGTCCAGTCGCTGCGACATCCCCAGCGGAACAAACAGACTTGGAAGAGCGAAGCGGTCGAGGCCGGTAAAGGCCGCAGGAGCCACGCCGGCGATCGTGAAAACGATCCCGTTGAGCCGCACAGTGCTCCCCATCGCGGACTGGGCGCCCGCATAGCTCTGCTGCCAGAAGTCGTAACTGAGCATCACAACGGGCTGGGCGGACGAACTGGCCTCGTCAGGCAAAAAAGCGCGACCGGCTGCCGGCGTGACGCCCGCGACCGGAAAATAGTTGTCGCTCACTAGGGCCGCAAAGCGCATCTGCGCCGGCGCTGTCGGATTGGCGGCCACCGCGAGAGTGGTAAGGCGGTACGCGGCCAGCCCGCTGAAGGATCGGTTCCTGGCGCGCAGGTCGCGGTAATCCGGAAACGACATGCCTTCAAAAGGATTATCCGGCGTAGTGCTGGTGACATCGAAAAGCTCCGCTGGATTCCTGACCGGCAGTGGACGCAACAGCAGGGCGTCGGCGAAGCTGAAGATCGCGCTGTTGGCGCCGATTGCCAGCGCGAGCGAGAGCACCGCCACCGCTACAAACGCGGGCTGCCGCCCCAGCGCGCGCAGTGCGTACCGGATATCCGCACCGATACTCTCCATCCATGTCCAGCCCCAGCTTGCCCGCACATCCTCTATGGCCAGCGCGATGTTGCCCAGCTCTTTCGTGCCCGCGATCTCGGTGAGCGATTCCAGCTCCTCGCGCATGTCGCGCTCTTCCTGGCGCCGCCGCACCGGCCGCAAATATTTGAGCCGCTGCCAGAAAGTCATCCCTTCACCTCCGGCAGCGAACCCATGATCCGTCCCACCGCGCTCACGAAATCCGCCCACTTCGAGTGTTCTCGCGCCAACTGCTTCCGCCCCGCCGCCGTGAGCTTGTAATATTTGGCGCGCCGGTTGTGGTCCGACATCTCCCACCCCGAAGCGATCCAGCCCTTCGCCTCCAGCCGCTTCAGCGCCGGATAAAGCGAGCCGAACTCAATATCCAGGGCGTCGTTCGATGTGCTGCGAATGTTCTTGGCGATGCCGTACCCGTGAAGCGCGCCGGCGCGCAGCGTCCGCAGCACCAGCATGTCCAGCGTTCCTTGCAGCAGGTCCATATGGAGAAATGCTATATGAAGACAATCTATATGTCAACGGTTTTTACTTCTCGTGACACCGTTAGTAACTTCGAGCCTGCATCTCCCCTTTAACGCGGTGCGTTCCGTCCTTCCACGGGTCGGAGAGGTTCAGGGCTGCCCAGGTACCAGCCCACTCTTCGAGATCATTTTTTGCAGTTGCGCCGCCGTCGCTCCGGTTCCGCCGCTGTTCACGGTCTGCGTTTCATAGCACACCAGGCCCGCTGCCGGGGTGCTGAGCGTGGACAACACCGCTACACTTCCCAACGGAGGAAAGCCCGGACCCCATGGAACGGCGAAAGTGACGGGGGGCGCCATCGCCCCGATGGACAACAGCCAGAGCTGCTGGAAACCTTTGCTGGTGATCAGCCAGGAACCGAATTTCGCTGGTGTCGCCGTGCCCAGGTCAAACCCGATATCCAGCGTTGTGTTCGCGAAACTGAGATTGAGCCCGAGGCCGCAGGCCCACGCGCGCCCGATGTTGTTGCCCGTCGATTCCGTGAACCACAAACCGCCATCCGGCCCCCTGCTGATGCCCGTGGGGCCGCCCGCTATGGTGGGCACGACGTATTCCGTCACAAAGCCCGTTGTCGTAATGCGCGCGATCTTGTTGGCGTTCGGTTCCGTGAACCACAGCGCGTGGTCCGGCCCGACAGTAATCCCGACGGGGTTGCTGCTGGGCGCAAGGGCGAACTCGGTAATCACTCCACCTGTCGTGATCCGGCCGATCTTGCCGGCGGTCGTTTCCGTGAACCATAACGCGCCGTCCGGCCCGGCAGTAATACCTCCAAGGGTAGTGGCGGTGGATAGCGGGTACTCGGTAACCGCTCCTGCTGTCGTAATGCGTCCAATACGGTTGTTGGATTCCGTAAACCATACCGCCCCGTCCGGCCCGTTCGTAATTCCTGAGGGCTGGCTCAGCAGGGTAGGAAACTCAGTAATGACGCCGGCGGTCGTAATGCGACCGATTTTACCGGGGCCGCAGCACTGCAGATCCGTGAACCAAAGGGCGCCGTCCGGTCCAGTTGTGATCTCTTGCGGGTAAATGCAACAGGGTTCCAGGGAGTACTGAGTCATAACCCCGGCTGTAGTGATGCGCCCAATGCTGTTGTAAGAGGGCTGACCAAACCACAAAGCGCCGTCCGGTCCCGCTGCGATCCCGGTTGGGGGGCCAAAACAGCAGTTCGTCGAATACTCGGTCAATGTTCCAGCGGTGCCCATTCGCCCGATTGTCCCGGTAATTGCATTGATACCCTCCCTCTCGACAAACCAAAGCGCCCCATCGGGCCCGAGCGTAATCGCGCTTGGGTTACTAGCCGCGCTCGGCAGAGGGAACTCTTTGATCGCATTCCACCCTTCAGACAAACCAGTGCCAGGCGGCGTGGCGGCCAGCGGGCGAAAAACAGCCTCGCTGGCGGATTGCGTCTGCGCCAACGCAGGCAAGGCCGGCAGCACTAGCGCAATCCAGACAACTAAATGACTTTCTCTAAATCTCCGAGTGAAGGCGCAGCGGCCCATAATTAGTCCTCCATTGGCACGACAGCGCTCGAACGCGACGGTTCGGCGGTAACATCGCGGCGGTAGGGATTGTAGTTCAGCCACATGCCCACGGCAAGCCCTATGCGGAACATGCTAGGTGCGAAGGCTGCTAAGCAGCGGACGAGAGGCGCGTGGCAATGACGAAGTCGATCGTGGTTATTACACTGCGCTTGCACTGTCTCAGCTCCCCTGTTTTTCCCACACCTCCCCATTCAGCAACGTCGTCGGCCTCCGGCCTTCAAGCGCCGCCACGGCATTCTCCGCCGCCAGCATCGACATCTTTTTGCGCGTATCCACCGAAGCGCTTGCAATGTGCGGTTCGAGCACGACGTTTTCAAGCCGCAGCAAACCCGGGTGCACCTGCGGCTCGTTCTCGAACACGTCTAGGCCCGCGCCGGCAATCACGCGCTTCTCGAGCGCCTCCGCCAGCGCCGCCTCATCCACCACCGGGCCGCGCGATGTGTTCACCAGGATCGCCGTCGGCTTCATCATGCGAAGCTGGGGCCCGCTGATCATGTGGCGCGTGTGCGGCAACAATGGAACGTGCAGGCTCACGAAATCGGATTCGCGCAGTAGCGTCTCGGCGCTAACGAATTCGGCCCCCAACTCGCGCTCGATCGCTTCCGGCGCGCGCACCGCGTCGTGATACAGAATCCGCATCGAAAACCCGCTACCGCGCCGCGCCATCGCCTGCCCAATGCGCCCCATGCCGAAAAGGCCCAGCGTGCGGTGATGGACATCCTGGCCCACCAGTAAATCAATCCGCCATTTGCTCCACTTGCCGGCGTGCAGAAATTGATGCCCCTCCACCACCCGCCGCGACGCCGCCATCAGCAGCGCGAACGCGAAGTCCGCCGTGGTATCCGTCAGCACATCCGGCGTATTGGTTACCAGAATGCCGCGCTTCGTGGCGGCCGCCACGTCGATGTTGTCGAACCCCACCGCCACATTGGCGATTATGCGCACCCCATCGAGCTGATCGATAACCGCCGCCGGAAATTTATCCGTAAGCTGGCTGACGACTCCCTGCTTCCCGCGAATCCGCGCCAGCAGGTCGGCCGCCGAAAGGCCGTCGTCGGATTCGGCGTAATCCAGCTCCACATGCTGCTTCAGAAATTCAATCGCCTCGGGATAAATGCGTTTCGTAACCAGAACCACGGGTTTCATCGGACGGCAATTGTCGCACACCGCCCCCGCATCGTACAATTGCGGTTCATTCCCTGATTTACTTCCAAGGAGAAAAACTGCATGGCGAAACTCGGATTTCTAGGTCTGGGCATCATGGGCTATCCCATGGCGCGCAATCTGCTGCGCGCGGGTCACGAGGTGGCCTTGTGGTCCAACACTGCGTCTAAAGCCAAAGAGCTGGCTGCGGCCGAAAAGGGCAAATTCTGTAGCACCCCGAAAGAAGTGGCGCAGAACGCCGAGTGCATTTTCTTGTGCGTAGGTGACACTGCCATGTCCGAACGCGTCAACCTCGGCCCGGACGGGGTAATCGAGGGAACGAAGCCAAATGCCATCGTCGCCGACGCCAGCACTATATCCCCCAGCGGCAGCCGTCGGATCGGGACCGCTTTCGCCAAAAAAAACGTCCACTACCTCGACGTGCCTTGCACCGGTTCCACCCCCGGCGCCAACGCCGGAACCCTGACTTTCATGGTTGGCGGCGACCAGGCGATTCTAGACAAAATCCGGCCCTGGATGGAGCACATGGGCAAGCGCATTTTCTACTGCGGCGGCCCCGGCCTTGGTCTGCAAGCCAAATTATCGCAGAACCTGATCCTTTCCAACATCCTACAGGCCTTTAACGAGGGCATGGTTCTGGCGACCAAAGGCGGTGTGGATCCGAAGCTCATGCTCGAAGTCCTCACCAACAGCGCCGCCAAGTCCGGGCTGATCGACTTCAAGGCCCCTTACGTCTTCAAGCGCGATTTCAGTCCTCAGTTCTCCGTAAAATGGATGGATAAGGACATCGGCCTGATGCTGGAATCGGGTCAGGAACTGAAAGTTCCCCTCCCGTTGACCGGTTTGACCCGGCAAATGTTCCAGGCGGCCATTGCCACCGGGCATGCAGATGAGGATATCTGCTCTACAATCAAAGTTTTAGAGACAATAGCGGGCGTTGAGGTCCGACCGGGCAAGGAATAATACAGATTTTGGTTGCATTTCGTTAACTCTTATCCTAATATTGGAATCAAGCCGGGGAGGCAACTCCCACCAAAGCGAGACTAACCTCTAAATAAAGACCCCTGAAGCAATCCTCCCCGGCGCCCGAAAGGGT
>DATLVQ010000623.1:0-4666 GCA_035577325.1 Bryobacteraceae bacterium
GCGCCAGCTCAAAGTGCATGTTCCTGAAGGGCTAGGCAAGGGCGAGCACCGCATTCTGCTCAGCGACGCCGATACGCTCAATCGCATGCAGAGCATGGCCAGCTACATGAACCGGTACATGGACCTTTCCGAAACGGTTTCGGTCATCAACCAGGAGCGCAGCAATAACAAGCTTTATATTTCGCTGCTCGAAGCCACGCCCACGGCTTATTACGACGACAAAACCATGCCCAGCCTGCCAGCCTCCGTACTGAACGTGATGCAGGCCGGACGCGCGTCCAACCGTCCGATGGTCACTTCGTCGGAAAGCGCCTTCGAGCAAACCTCGGTGCCGTTCGATTACGTGATCAGTGGCAGCTATTCGCTGAAAATCACCGTGAAGTAAGCATCCCGACGCAACACGCTAGACACAATCGCGACTTCATCATGAAAAGATCAATCATCGTCTTGGCCGCTGTGGCCTTTTCTGTCTGTGCGCGGGCCGGCCAGACGCGTTCCTGGGTCGAGACCGACTACTCGGACTTCGAAAAAGGTGTCATCAAGAACTTGTCCCTGCGCAGCGACGGCCGCCTAACGCTGGCGCCGCGGTTTGAAGAGATCTACGATTCCCCCTCGGCGTATCTGTGGACCCTGGCGCGCGATTCCAAGGGTAATCTCTATACCGGCGGCGGTCCGGGCGCCAAGTTGTTTCAGATTTCCCCCAGCGGAGAGAAAAAGACGCTCGCCGAGTTCCAAGCCATCGAGATTCATGCCATCGCCGTTGACAGCAAGGACCGCGTCTTCGTAGGCACCGCCCCCGATGGCAAAGTCTACAGAGTTGCCGCCGACGGCAAGTTCGAAGTCTACTACGACCCCAAGGCCAAATATATCTGGGCGATGGCTTTCGATGCCAAAGGCGATCTTTTTGTCGCTACCGGCGACGCGGGCGAAATTCACCGCGTGACCCCGGATGGCAGAGGTTCCGTGTTCTTCAAGAGTGAAGAAACGCACGTGCGCTCGCTGGCGCTCGATGGCCAGGGCAATCTTATCGCCGGCACCGAGCCCAACGGGCTGGTGTTGCGCATTTCTCCGGCAGGCGATGGCTTCGTTCTCTATGAAATGGGGAAACGCGAAATCACAGCGGTGGCTGTGGCCAAGGATGGCTCGGTTTACGCCGCGGGCGTCGGAACGAAACAGGCCTCCACTCCGGCCCCTCCCCCGCCATCCCCGCTGCCGGCACCTTCCCCCGGCGCTCCGTCCGCTAGCGCCAGTGCCCCTCACGTGACGCCGCCCCCGCCTGCATCTATGGGAACGTCAGGCGGCGCGACGATTTCCGGTGGCTCCGATCTTTATCACATCCACCCGGACGGTTATCCGGAAAAGGTTTGGAGCGACGCGCACGAAATCGTCTACAGTATCGGTTTCGACGGCATCGGGCGCGTGCTGATCGGCACCGGCAATAAGGGCTATATCTACCGCATCGATTCCGATTCGCTTTACACCGCGGTGCTCAATTCACCGCCTACGCAAGTCACCGCACTCTTGCCCGGGCCAAATGGAAAGATCTACGCGGCGACCGGCAATGTCGGTAAAGTCTACGAAATCGGACCCGGCCTCGAGCACGAGGGATCCATTGAATCCGACGTGTTCGACGCCGGCCTGTTTTCGCAATGGGGCCGGCTCACCTTCAAGGGAGCCGCCAATGGCGGACGTATCGCCATTGAAGCGCGCAGCGGCAATCTCGACCGGCCGCAGAAAAACTGGAGTGCATGGTCGGGCGCGATCACTACCGAAGAAGGCGCGCGCCTGAACTCCCCGGCTGCGCGCTTTGTTCAATGGAAGGCCACGCTTTCCGCCGATGCCGCCGACAAATCGGGCCGCTCGCCGCAGCTCGATGCCATCGAAGTCGCGTATCTGCCGCGTAACGTCGCACCGCGCGTGCAGGAGATTGAAGTCACTCCGCCGAACTACAAATTCCCCACGCCCAGCATCGTGATCAGCACACCCCAAACTTTGAACCTGCCTCCACTCGGAAAACGTAGCCACTCCTCGACGTCCCTGAACGTTGAATCCACGACCCCGACGATGCAGTTTGCCAAAGGAGCGATCGGCGCGCGCTGGATTGCGGCCGATGACAACGGCGACACCTTACTCTACACGGTGGAAATCCGCGGCCTGAACGAGACCGCCTGGAAGCTATTGAAAGACAAGCTCAAAGAAAAATACATCAGTTGGGATTCGACGGCCTTCCCCGACGGCGAATACCGCCTGCGCGTGACGGCGTCCGATCTGCCGAGCAACACCAAGGAAGACGCGCTCACGGGCCGCCTCGAGAGCGAAGTCTTCGTAATCGATAACACTCCGCCGCGCATCACCGGGCTCAGTGCTGCGCGTAATGGCAACCGCATCGAAGTGCACTGGCGCGCGGACGACGCGCTCAGCGTCATCACCAAAGCCGAATACTCGGTGGATGGCGGCGACTGGACGGTGGTCGATCCTGTCACCAAGCTCTCGGATTCAAAGGAACTCGACTATAACCTCACGGTTACGGACGCCCCCGCCGGCGAGCACACCATCGCGGTGCGCGTCGCCGACGAGTTCGATAATCAGTCTGCCGAGAAGGTTGTGGTGCGGTAACGCAGAGCGTTCGCGCGGCACAGACTCATCTCCATTAGTCGCCGTGAAAACCCCGATGTGCGTTCCAAATCTACTGCCACAATTTCGGGACTGTGAACGTCGGTAATGAGAACCCGGGCTTTGGCAGGGGCTATTTTTTATACACCATGAACGAGGAAGGCTCTTTGACACACGTAGTATTACGTTATACGATACTACGTAACACGTAATACTCGATGTCCGATCCAATTCTTCTGGTCCTTGCGAGCTTAGCTGACGGCGACAAGCACGGCTACGCCATGATGGAAGACATTCATCGTTTCGCGAACATTCGCCTGGGACCGGGAACGCTCTATGGAGCGATCACCCGGCTGGAGCAGCGCGGATGGATTCGGCCATTGAAATCGCGGGACCGGCGCCAACCCTACTGCATCACGGCAGCGGGCCGGCAGCAACTTGCGGCACAATTGATGAGCCTCGAAAAAGTTGTAAAGACTGGGCTAATCAGGTTGAGACAGGCATGAAGCGGGCTATTCGATTTATCGTGGGGCTCTATCCGGCACGCTGGCGCCGGCGATATGGGGTCGAGTTCGATGCTCTGCTGGAAGATATTAGCCCCAGTTTGCTGGACCTCTTCGATGTCCTGCAAGGAGCGCTGGAAATGCATGTGACGATTGGGACTCTTGGTAAGAGTGCAGCTGTGTTTGGCGCGGCCTGTGCACTGTTGGCCGGTGGCGTGTCGCTGACACTGCCGGACGTGTACCGCTCTTTGGTTCTTATTCATGTGCGGACGGCGGAGGGGCAGCCGGCGACCTTGAACGCATATCGTTCCCAGCTGACTGACGTGGTAGAACACGCGTTAAGTCAGGAGTCCCTGCTTGCCATCATGGAAAAGGAAAATTTGTACCAGCGCGAACGGCTGAACAGGCCGATGGACGTCGTCATCAACAAAATGCGGCAGGACGTCCGCATCGTTGCCAAAAGCACGGACGCCATTGAAGTGTCGTTTGACGGTCCAGATGCAGTTCGCGCACAGCGGATCACTCTTGATCTGGTTGACAAGCTAGTTGAGGACAATCTTCGCCGCGCACCTAATTACTCAGGCCCCGTCCAACTCGAAGTTCTGGACAAACCCAGCATGCCGCAGAGGCCCGTCAGGCCGAATCGCGCAGGCATCACGTCGCTCGGGCTTGGCGCAGGAATTTTAATGGGCGTTCTGGCGGTGTTGGTTCGCCGTCCGACGGCCGAAGCAACAGCTTGAAGGATCGTAACCGCGGGAGGAGCGCCGTGGAGCTAGCCAGTCTGCGGACGTGAGCGGCGAAGCAGCCAAGTTCTTTGCCGTACGTTACCCCGTTCCTCAATGCTGCGGGATCACCGGCAGCAGAATGTACGACGCGTACTTACCGGAGTGGTGAATCTGATTCTCGGCTGACACCCACTTGGTCTCATCATAATTATTTCCCCCGGTGTTCAGGTTGCGATCAAAGCGCGGGAAGTTACTGCTTGAGATTTCGACGCGGATGCGGTGGCCGGGGCCGAAATAATTACTGGTGGCTTCGAGATCCACCGGGATCTCGTATACCTCGCCGGATTTCATCCACACTTTCTTGTTGAAGCCTTCGCGGTAGCGGGCGCGCAGGATGCCCTCCTGGACGTTGTAGGCGGCGCCATCGGGATAGACATCCACCAGTTTAGCGGTGAAATCGGTATCTTTCACCGAAGATGACGCGTAGAGCACAGCCTGGATGGGGCCGGTGACTTCGACGCCTTCCTTGAGGGCAGGCGTAGTGTAGACCAGCACGTCGCTGCGCGTCTCGATCTCCGATTGATCGTAGCTGCCATCGGCGTGCGGATCGCCTGTGCAGCAGATAGGTCCGCCGCGCGACGGCACGGGCTTGCCGGGATCATAGGTGTAACGATCGGGCGGCTCCTGCTGCGGCGCGGTGATGTTCAACGTCCCGGTGCCGGAGCGCGTGTTGGCATGGCCGTCGCTGCGCAGATAGTAGCGGGTGTACTTGGTTCGCGCCAGCGGCCACTCCTGTTCGCCGCGCCAGGCATTCTTGCCCATGAC
>DATLVQ010000624.1:0-2135 GCA_035577325.1 Bryobacteraceae bacterium
CGATTCTGGTGGAACGTGGCGTGAGATGGGATGCGGCAGCATTGAATTCGTCGACTGCGTTAACAACACACAGACAATAACCTGGTCGGTCAAGGAAGCATCGATAAGCGAGGTGACGATCAACGGACGCGTATTCTCGAACAAGCCCGGCTCGATGTACGACACGGCGATTTGTTCGAAAGTGCAGTGCGATCTAAAGACCTGTCCCTAGCCACAAAATGGGCAGCAGCCCCGGGGCCAAGATCTTGTCGGCAGGCCGAGGATTCTGAAGTTGACCCAATTTTGGTGAACGGTTTCGCTACGCTGTCGACGGCCGGTTCCTTCCTCCATTCGGTCGCGGGTCATGAAGCGCCGTTCACGAATCTCCGGGCCGCCGCCCGGACTCTGGCCACGAGAATTCTCGATCAAAGCATCCCAGCTCAGCGCGGCTGAGAGGTCCGCTGGCGAATACAGCAGTGTCTCTCTGGCAGGGAACCCTCGAAGTCCTGGCCACGCCGGACGCGTGCGCATTCCGGTCCCCCGCGATGTCTGAAGCGAAATCCTAAATTGGATTTTTGTCTGCTATTTCGGACTCAGGTCACTCGGCGGTCGGCTGCCCCCATCGATAAATCCTTGCAGGCGATACTCCGCCTGTTTCTCCAATGGCGGAACCAGCACAACTCCAAGTTCAAGGCGAAGCCCACGGCGGCGTGCGGCTGCACTTGGTCGCGATGGGTTCCAACCATTCTTCATGCGGCAGTTCGCGATAGCGCCGACGAGTACACCTTCTATGTCATGCGCCCAGGCGTCGTCGACTGAAGGACGAGGGCGGCGACGCTAACGGCGGGATCATTGTCCTTTCATGGGTAGAGTTCCCAGACGAAATCATGCAAGAAACTAACGTACTTGCTGTCGGAACTCTTGAGGTGACCAAATACTTTTCCATCACTAACCCGGATAAAGTCCACGTACTCTTTCAGAACTCCTGATTGGACTACCAGGTATCGGCCATCCGGCGACCACTTTCCTGCCGAAAACGTTCCCCCGCCATTCGTCAACTGTCGTAGGTCCATGCCGTCGATGGTCATCACATAGAGTTCCTTATTACCGCCGTTCATTATGAAAGGGATCTGGGTTCCATCGGGGCTGACGGCAGGATCTTGGGGGTCATTGAGATTGGGATCCAGACGCGTGGGTGCCCCCCCGATCGTGGCGACGAAAAGGCCAATACCTCGACTGTAGAAGGCGATGCGGCCGTCGGAAAGCCAGGACGGATGGAAGTAGTAAACACCCTGTCCCTGAAATCGGGCCACATCCGGGTCGCTGGCGGTTGCATCCAATCGGCGGACCACGATGCTCGTCGTATCCTCAAACGCGTACATAGTCCCATCTCGGGAAAGCACGATATTGTCGCAGTGACTGAGGCAGTGCGGGGCAATCATGGTCGGCGCGGCATTCAAGTCCGCCGAGTACCGCACGATACCTTTCCCACGGTCCAACAAGAACCCGCCATCCGGCAGTGGTGTCACACCATAGAGGCCGTCCAGTAGACGCTTCGGCATCCGGTCGGAAAGCTTCATCGTAAAAATTCCGACGCCGTCGAATCCTGGGGCGCCGCCGTACCAGGTGAGAGCGCCCTCGGCGGGTACGCCGTCGGTCGGGCCGTTCCCAGAAGCTCCGGAGGCACCGCCCGCCCCTACGGGCCCACTGCCGGATCCGGATTCACATCCGGGCGCACGCGAGCGTCACGAGCGTGGTCAGAACTGCGCAACGAAATTTCCTGTTCATACCGAATCCTTTCTCACGCCTCGAGGCTATTCATCTTTTGTGCCGTCCTTCAAGGAACGAATGCCGACGAAAGGC
The DNA here is from genome assembly GCA_035577325.1 of Bryobacteraceae bacterium. GTDB lineage: Bacteria > Acidobacteriota > Terriglobia > Bryobacterales > Bryobacteraceae > QHXW01. The sequence goes on from DATLVQ010000624.1 coordinate 1,843, forward strand.
CGGAGGTCATGGCCTCCGAATACTTCTGGCGATTTTGGTGCTCAAGCCTTTCGGCGACCATCTTGTGCCACCCGGCACTGCTTGTGCCAACTTACGAGGACCAAGCGAATGAATCCCACCAGGCGTATTTGGCCCAGCGCTGCAGTCGACTTCGCGTCGCGAGGCCGTCACTCTTGCGCCGGCCGCTGGCCCGTTACGCGGGCGAGCTGTTCTTCCAAATTAGTGATCCATGCGTCGACCTCGGCGCGATTCTTGGGATTGGGAACCTTGCGCAGATAGTTTCGGTACAACCG
>DATLVQ010000625.1:0-6398 GCA_035577325.1 Bryobacteraceae bacterium
CAGTCGCTGGCCGTGGAGGATGAATGAAAGATGGCCTTTTCTTAGGCCGAGTCGCGGATCACCTTTTGGCTCCCATGTGCCCTCGTCCCACAGCATCACGGTGCCGCCGCCATATTGGCCCTTGGGAATCGCACCCTCGAATTCACCATAGGAGAGAGGATGGTCTTCAGTCCGCACTGCGAGCCTTTTGTCAGCGGGATCGAGGCTGGGACCGCGCGTCACCGCCCAACTCAGGAGCACGCCATCGAGTTCCAGCCGAAAATCGTAGTGCAGGCGGGTCGCTTCGTGCTTCTGGATGAGATACGACAGGTGCTTTTCGCGAGCTGCGATGCGCCCCGGCGCGGGCTCGGGCGTCTTGTGAAAGTCTCGCTTCTGCCTGTATTCTTCGAGAGCCATGTGGGCCACCAATCCGCGATCGAGGCGATGCCGCACTCACCTCCAGCTGTCTTAGCGGTCAATTCTTGCGAATCGTAGTTCAATGCTGTTTGAAGAACTGCACTTCGCGCTCGTGTCGCTCTGCCGCTTGTCGTGTTTTGAAGGTGCCAAGATTGCGGCGTTTGCCGGTTTGAGCGTTTCTCTTCCTCGAGTAGAGCCGGTATTCACCGGATTTTAACTTTCGAATCATTTCTATTCCTTTCTTACCTGGAAGCCTTGGCCCCGTATATGCGCTTTGAAAGAAGATGCTTCGCTTTATCCAATTCAGCTCGCTGGGAAGCGCTGAGTCCCTTGCCAGCCCTGTTGATGAAGTACGTTAGCATTCGCAAACCTGAAGTCGGTCCCTTCGGCGATACTCTCTTCGATGCGAGTGTTTTTGCTATGGTCGAGGCTTTCTTTGTGAACAGCCCTGCCGGTGGGTGCGTCGAATCGGTCTTAACACTCGCAATCCACAGTCTTGGCTTCCGTCGCGTCCTGGCCCTTCTCGCGGTACTATCCCTTCGTTTAGGTAGCGTCATATTTGGATCTCACGTTTAAAGTCTCGCTGAAACCAATCACGCGCTTTATTGCGACTTGCTCCAAGGTCCGCGGCTCTCGAAAAGATGACGTCGCGCCCGCCATGATTGAGAGCTTTTTCTCGCACTGCCATTGCCAAGGTCGTTCGGTGAAGCTCAATTACAGCCACAGTCACTCAGTCCCCAACTAATTAGCCGGCTCTAACAGCTCGATCGGATTGCCATCTGGATCTTCCAATTGAATCTGTGTGCCGCCTGGGCCCGATTCCATCTGATTACGAAAATGGAGTCCGGCCTTTTTCAGCGCCTCAATGCGGGCAGGAAGATCGGCGACTTGAAGAATCACGCGATTCCATCCGCCGGGCTCCTGAGTGTGACCATCGGGCATCGGGCGGGAACCCGACGTCCCGGGGCCACTCAAAATCAGTTTGAAATTGCCGATTGAGACCTGGCCGAACGCCGGCAGATTCTTTTGATCTAATTTGAAACCGAGTTGCTGTGTATAAAAATCGATCGACCGGCCAACGTCTTTGACCTGGTATCGGACACCCCACAACCCCAGGACAAAGCTTTGCTCTTCTTTCCCCGATGGCGCGTCTTGAACCGCCGCGGCTGATTGTTTCCCCCTCTGAGTCCGATTCATAAAAAACTCCAGATCGATTGCTCGCCGTCATCACCGATTCCGCGAGCGCGTGAGGGCTGCTTTTCGGGCTGCGCTTCTTAAACTCGCCGAGCCCTTCGTGCGAACCGCTTTCCGCGCCGCCTGGCGTCGATCCCTCGGACCGCGGCTCCGAGCGCTCGCCCTCGCTTGACGCGAAAGAGCAGAACGCGACGCCGCCTGCGTCCCTTCTCGTTTCAACGCTTTCTTGATTGCCCGTGATCTGGCGGGAGAAGATTTCTTGCCCGGCGATTTTTGACCTTGTGCATAATTCCGCGTGGCCTGGGTCCGAGTCTTCTCCGAGGCCTTCCCTGCTTTGGGAGGCCGCAATTTTACTCCCGCGCGCCTGGCCTTTGAAAGTCCGATTGCGATCGCCTGCTTGGTCGAGCGAGCCCCGTGCTTGCCTTTCCGAATATGTTCCATTTCTTCCCGAACGAACTCCCCGGCTTGCGTGGAAGGGGCTTTACCCTCTCGTGCGTCTTGCCGCGCCCGCTCGATTGTCTTCTTCTCAGGCATAGAGCCTCCTTCTTTCTTTTTCTTGCAAATTTAGTTCCGTGCGGCAAGACGCGCCAACAAGCTGCTGAAAAGGCCGCATTAAACTGTGCCATCGCTGGCAGACCTCGGTACGTGCTTGATATTTCGTTTTGCCGCGGTTTTGTGAGTTTTTTAGCAGCCGTTCAGCAGATCTGATTGAATAGGCACGGCTACATAGCTCATCTTGTGGCGTTCCCGATTAGTCTGCGCATTGTCATTATTTTGAGGGCGATCCTTTCGCGGCCAAGATGAAGAACGGTACCGCAAAGAATTGCGTCACAAGAGAGAATGCGATGAGGGATGTGCGCGAATGCGCATAAAGCAAACCTGCCGTGATACTGCCCACCAGCCAACCGACGCCGTAGCCAAGATAGAAAACGCCGAATGCCAAGTTGCGTTTCCCCTCAGGGAGCACGCTGGCGATGACAGCTTTTAGGAGTGTGTCCTGCGTGGCGTACCCAATTCCCCAGAGGATCATTCCAGCGAGGGCTATCCAGAAGCCGCCCAGAAAAACGAACGGCGAAAAGAGAGCACTCAGGCAAACCGCGGCGACTACGATCCGAATGCCAATAAGGTCGTACAGCCGGCCAAGCACCAGGCTCGCCAACACGCCAACCCCTGTGGATATGGCGAGAAATATCGGTATCCAGCGCTGTGTGACCACCTCAGTGCTGGAAAGATGGAAGGAAATGAATTCAAAGCTCATAAGACCGGCCGCGAAGAGTGTCCCCGCGATCATGTAGAGCCAGTAACTTTTCGTGAATCCTTGCGCTCGCGTCGTTTTTGCCGAAGCTTCCTCCAAACGCGATGGAACCGGAAAGGTAATGCGGGCGACCGTAAGTGAAGAAAGCGCGAGTAGCGAAGGGATTAAGAGCAACGCGTAGGCGGTATGGTAATCGCTGGTTTTGAACAGGACCAACGCCATCAATAGCGGACCAATTGTGGCGCCCGTTTCGTCGAGCGCGGTATTCAGTCCATATGCCCAACCCTTTCCCAGCTTTGTCGTCGAGTAGGAGAGCATTGCTTCGACGGTAGGCTTGCGAATCGCCCGGCCAATGCGCTCGGCGAGAATCAGTGCGGCAGCGGCCGGCCAGGAATGGGCGAGGGCCATAGCGGGCACAACCAGCAGGTTGATGCCATAGCCGATGAATGTGATCTGCCAATGCTTATCCGTACGGTCGGCGATATACCCCGAAACCGCGCGAAGAGTGTAACCAAGAAACTCACCGACGCCAGCAATAATGCTGATCGCCGCGGCTTTCGCGCCGAGCGAGCCGAGAAAAGGTCCATTTATGCTGGCGCCGCCTTCGTAGGTGGTATCGGCAAATAGATTGACGATACCCATCGTCAGCACGAACCTGAACGCGACCCCCGAAGCCTTCTCTGAGAGCCTATGCGTTCGGTCTTGGACAGCAGAGGTGTCTTTCATCATGGCTCTCTGGCCGGCGGTCCACGGGGGCTCAACGGATCGACGAAGGTGGCGTGAACTGAGCTAGATCATAGATGCCGAGCTGCTTTTCCAAGCCTGCAACCTTGTCCCGGTACAATTCAAAGCCGTCTGCTCCGAATTGTTTGTGCTCATTGGTTTCGAATTGCTCACCGAGCGCGTCGAACTCGTGCGCTGAAACGATCTTTCGTAGTTCCGGAAAGAGGACCGCGTCCTCGCGTGCCTCATGTGGCCGGTACATGCGGACGAATTGCCGAAGCAATTGAGCAAGCTTGGCACGATCTTTACTATCGCGAGGCTTTGCAAGACTCACGATCTGATCGGTAAGCTTGCGGCCGGCCTGGTGCTGGGCTTTGAGAACGCTGGTAAGATCGGCAAGTACCCGCGCCTTTTCAAAGCGGGGAAAGAGAAATTGTTCTTCCTGCCGTTCATGATAGTCTTCGACGAAAGTGCGGATTATGTTTGCCGCGCTTGAAACCCATTCGGGCTTAAGATCCCGCTTCTGCTCGATTTGAACTACAAAGTAGTCGTAGAGTAGCAGCACGCGATTGAGCACGCCATGCTCGCGCATAAGGTCTTCCGTTGAGCCAACCTCCTCCGCCTTTTCTTCTTTTGTTTCCTTGCTCTGGGCGAGAGCGATACTGCCGCTGCAGGCGCCGGCGATTACTCCTGCACCGATCCTGCCGGCGGTGTCGAAAAATCGACGGCGATTCCACGTCAGTTCTTTCTTCATCCGGGATCCTCCTTTTTTAGAGGTCGGGCGGCACAGGTGTGCGGCCGGCATCGTAAAGAGTTTGATGCACTTTCCATGCCACCAAGAATGGAAATTGACGTGCGGACAAATACAGCACAGCGATGCGCCGGCCGATTGTTACAAAGCGGCAGTACTCACTTCTTGCACCGAGAGGACAGACTTACCGAAAGAGAAGCAATGTGCCAATGCGTACCGAGGAGTCGAGCAGGGCCAAGGACGAATTGAGGCTCGCCGCAGTCCCTGCAAATTGTATTGTGGCGCGTGCCAGCAAAGCAGGCACGCCCGCGCCATCTTCATCTCACCATGTAATGCCGGGCCACTTCCTCAAACTCCCGCACCTGTTTCGCCTTCCAGGCCGCGTCGCGTTTGAGCTCTCCGGCCATCAACTCGGCCACGCAGGGCGACAGAGCCAGCGCGGCCTTGGCATTCAGAAATAGCGCGCGCGTGCGCCGCGCGAGCACATCTTCAACGGTGCGCGCCATCTCGAAGCGCACGGCCCAGACGACTTCGGCCCCCGTATACGGAAGTTCCGGATGCAAAGGTTTTGCCAGAGCGGGATCCGCCTGCATCAGCGCTTCGACGGCGGGCGCGTCGGACCCGTAGACATAGCGCGAGCCGAAACGCCGCGCATTGCCGTGGAAGCCGTGAATATTGAGGCCCTGCGTGATACAAGCTTTCTCCGGCAACTGCGCCAGCATGGCCGCCTGGTTCACGCAGTCTTCGGCCATGCGGCGATACGTGGTCCATTTGCCGCCGGCGATGGTGATCAGGCCGGACTTCTCGATATGAATCGTATGATCGCGCGACAGCGCGGCCGTATTGCCGATGTCCGATGATTTCACCAGCGGCCGGATGCCCGCGAATACGCTGAGCACGTCGCCGCGCGACGGCTTTTTCGCCAGGTACAGCGAAGCCGTGTTAAGGACGAATTCGATCTCAGCTTCGGTGGCGACGGGCTCGAGAGAGGCTGAGGGCACTGGCGTATCGGTGGTGCCAACCAGCGTGTGCCCGTGCCATGGAATCGCAAACATCACGCGGCCATCGCTCGTGTGCGGCACCATCATGGCGCTATCGCTCGGGAGAAACGAGCGGTCAAAGACCAGGTGGATACCCTGGCTTGGGGCGATCATCGGTTTTGTCGAGGTGTCCGCCTGGCGCCGCAGGCCGTCGCTGAACGCGCCGGTGGCGTTGATCACCACTTTGGCCTTCGCCTGGAACTCTTCGCCCGTCTCGACGTCGCGCGCGAGCACGCCGTCAATATAACCTTCACTGTCTTTAGTGAGGCCGGTGACCGGCGCGTAGTTCACGAGCGTCGCGCCCTGCTCGAAGGCTGTCGTCACCATATTGATGAGCAGCCGCGTGTCATCGAACTGGCCGTCAAAGTAAATGACACCGCCGCGCAGGCCTTCGGTCTGAATCGTCGGCAACCGCTGCAACGTTTCTTCCCGGGAAAGAATGCGCGAAGTGCCAAAGCCGTACTTGCCGGCGAGCACGTTGTAGAGCTTGAGCCCGATGCCGTAGAACGGCGCCTCCCACCAGTCATAGTTCGGCACAACGAAACCGAGGTCGTAGACCAGATGCGGCGCGTTTTGCAGCAGCAGCCCGCGCTCCTTGAGGGCTTCCATCACCAGCGAGACGTTGCCCTGCTCGAGATATCTCACGCCGCCGTGAACCAGCTTGGTGCTGCGGCTGGATGTGCCCTTGCCGAAGTCGCTCTGTTCGAGCAGAAGTACGTCATAGCCGCGGGATGCCGCGTCGATGGCGGTTCCGACTCCGGTCGCGCCGCCGCCGACCACGATGATGTCCCAGCGCTCGCGATGCGCCAGGACACGGCGCAACATTTCCGATCGATCCATCCGTCCCAGTTTGCCACCAACACCTGGCCCGACGGAGGCCGTCAGCCGTCCAGCTGTGCAACAACCTGGATGCGGCTACTTCAGATAGACAGTCGCCTGCGGACTGCAAACCGGCTGGTTCGGGTCGGCGGCGACTGCGCACACCTGCAGCAGGGTGGCCCCCGGCGGCAGATCTGCCGGGACGATCAGATTGACTTGC
>DATLVQ010000626.1:0-7883 GCA_035577325.1 Bryobacteraceae bacterium
CACGGTATCACGGCGGCTTTGGAGTTCCCTACGACGACTGGCAAGCCAGTTGTAAAAGGCCGGTGACGCCCAAGCGGATTTTATATTTTGCGCGTTTTCACCAATCGAGCGCCATCGTGCCGTGAAACGGCATTCGCGGGGATTATCGTTTAGAGCGAAGAGGGATTTCGGTCCGCTGCAGTTTCTTCAAGCTTTTCCTCTTATGCCCTACCGAGAAAACCTGCCCGCTCCCGCCGGGGAGCGTTCCGCCCTTTCGCCGGACTCCCTCTCTTCGATAACCTCCCGGTATACTTCCATCAATTTCCGGAGATCTTCAACGTCCTGCGGCCGGCAGTTGGTGAGCGGCGGGCGCACCGGGCCGGCGCGCATACCCAGAATCTCCATGGCAGATTTCATGACCGAGACTTCGTATCCACGCATGCGGTCGCGAAGCGCGTAGAGCGGATGGACATAACGCCGCATGAGCTGATCGAGCCGCGTGAAATCCCGCGCCAGACCGGCTTCAGCCAGCTGCAACGATACTTTCGGGGCGATGTTCGAGATGCTCGATGTGTAGGCCTGCACGCCGATGGCGAAATACGCGGGCACGCAGTCATCGCCAATGCCGCCCAGCCAAACCAGGCGGTCGCCTACATGACTCATGATGCGTTGATATTTGCGGGCGTCGCCCTGCCCATCCTTCCACGCCGCCAGCGTGGGCATGCGCTCGGCGAGACGCGCCACCATCTGCGGGGAAAAAACGGCCCAGTCGCGGCTGTAGACCATAAGTGGCAGCCCGCTGGCGCGGGCAATGGCCTCGTAATAGTCGAACAGACCGTCTTCCGGAGCGTTCGAATAGTAAGGCGGTAGAACTAGCAGACAATCGGCCCCGGCCTTTTCTGCCCCACGGGCGATCTCGGCGCCGAGAGCGGCGTTAAAGCCGACCCCGGCAACAACGGGCATGCGGCCGGCGGCGGCCTCGACGGTGACACGCACGACATCGGCGATTTCGGGGACCGTGAGCGAGTAGAGCTCGCCGGTTCCCCCCGCGGCGACCAGGGCACAGAACGGATGGCGCGCCATTTCGTCCACGTTACGCGCCAGCGCGTCCAGATCAAGCGACAGATCCTGGCGGAAGGGCGTGACGGGAAATCCGAACACGCCGCGGAAACGGGTGCGCAGCTCGCCTGAGGTCATGGGTTTATAGTGACATAGGATTCGCGGCCGCGTTCGTCCTAAGGGCCGGACGTCCTACCATCTGGGCAGTACGCGCTTCCAGTCGGGGTCGACGTGGCGGCGCATTTCGGCTTCGTCGTCGCGCTTGCGGTACGGGAGCTTTGCATAGCGCTCGCGTCCGCGGGCGAGCTGGTCGTAGTCCAGCTCAACGCCCAAACCCGGCTTGTCGGGAATTCGCACGCAGCCGTTCTGAATGGGAATCCGCCCGCCGGCGACGATTTCATCCGTCGCAGTCTGCCACGGATAATGCGTGTCGCAGGCATAGGTCAGGTTGGGACAGGCCGCGGCGACGTGCGTCATGGCCATCAGGCTCACGCCCAGGTGGCTGTTGGAGTGCATCGACAGACCCATCCCCAGCACACCGCACATCTGCGCGAGATACTGCACCTGCCGCATCCCACCCCAATAGTGGGGGTCGCACAGCACGATCTGCACCGCCTCGAGATTGCGCGCCTCGGGCACGTCGGCGAAGTGAGTCACGGCCACGTTGCTCGCGAGGGGCGTGGCGTTATCTTCGGTTAGCAGCCGGCGCCGTACTTCCGACATCCCCTCCAGGTGGGGGCACGGATCCTCCAAATAGCCGCCGCCGGAAAGCTCTTGCTTCAAACTTCGACCCACGCGAATCGAGGTTTCGACCGACCAGGCGCAATTGGGATCGATTCGCAACGGATAGGAGACGCCAAATTCTTCGCGAAGTGCCGTGATCGTCGCGATTTCGACATCCGGGGGCAGGACGCCACCCTTCAGCTTGATTTCGCGGTAACCGTACCGCTCGATCATCTGCTTGGCTTCGCGCACGGCAGCTTTGGAATCCAACACTTCACCATACTCATCTTCGCGTCGATCCTCGCCGAGCCCGCCGCCACCCGCATGTTTGTAAAAGAGATATGCCGAGAATGAGACTTCATCGCGCACGCGTCCGCCGATCACGTCGCACACCGATTTCCCGACAGCTTTTCCGATGATGTCCAGGCACGCAAACTCGATTGCCGCGAACGTGCGCGCGTGCTGGTCCGCGGGATTTTCACCCGGCACGAGATACGTCTGGCTGCGATCTCCGGTTGCCGCAACATGCTGATTCAGCGTTTGATAGAGACCCGCTAGACGGAACGGGTCCATGCCTACCACATAGTCACGCGCAGCTTCTAGCGCGGCGCGCGGGCCATCGCCGCCATAGGTTTCGCTCACCCCCGTCAATCCGTCGTCGGTCGTCAATTCCACGACAGTACGCAGCGCATAGGGTGCGTGCAATCCATAAGAACTGCGCAACGGAGGGTCAGAAATCGCAATGGAATGCAGAGTCATGGCCGATATGTGCATTGAGACCTCGAGTAAATCCGATGGCACGAAATTTGCTCGTCAACCGAGAAGGGTAAGAAAAATGACAGTTGTCGTGATAGGCGCAGCGCTTCTGGGGAGCTTCGCAACCGCATTCGTGATGCAAAAGGTAGTGTTAGGCGCCATGCTGCGCGCGCTCGAGCGTGATAAGGAAGGTACGCCCGCCAAACGCGTGTAAGTTTTTCCATGCAAAATTGAACTTCCATTTTATCGCCGGTATCCTAAAAGTTGGCTCCGGAACCTCCTGCGGAAACGAACCCAACCTACCTCGTTCCCGAATTCGCTCCCGAGACTGAACAACCGGCTTGGCCTGCGGGCCATCTCCGTCAAACTTTCCGCGCATTCCGACACCGCAACTTCCGGCTATTCCTTTTCGGGCAGATAGTTTCACTCATCGGAACTTGGATGCAGAACGTGGCACAGAGCTGGCTGGTTTACCGGCTGTCACACTCCGAACTGCTTTTGGGCACGGCGTGGTTTTGCAGCCAGATTCCTGTGTTTGCGCTGGGATCGATCGGCGGCGTTATGTCGGACCGGCACTCGCGCCACCGCATCGTGGTGGCTACTCAAACCTTGTCGATGCTACAGGCGTTCGCGCTAGGAATGCTTACGCTCTCCGGCCATGTGCAGGTCTGGCACATCCTGGCTTTAGCGCTGGCACTCGGCACCATTAACGCGTTTGACATGCCGGCACGGCAGGCGCTGATCGTTCAACTGGCGAACAAGAGAGATCTGCTCAACGCCATTTCGCTCAACTCCGCCATCTTCAACGCCGCACGGATCATAGGACCGGCCATTGCCGGGCTTCTGGTGGCGGCGCTCGGCGAAGGCGTTTGCTTCATTCTGAATGGCGCGAGCTTCCTGGCGGTGATCGCGGCGCTTCTGGCGATGCGCCTTCCGGTGCAGGCGCAACCGAATGCCGATTCTTCCTGGGTGCACCTGACGGAGGGGTTCCGCTATACGTGGGGTCACGTGCGGGTGCGATCCATCCTGATGATGCTGGCCGCCAGCACGTTCGCGGGAATGCCGGCGGTAGTGCTGATGCCGTTTTTCGCCGATGATATTTTTCATCGCGGCTCGCGCGGTCTGGGATTTCTCATGGGTGCGATGGGGGTAGGAGCGGTGATTGGCACGCTGGTGCTGGCGCGGCGCGCGGAGATTTCAGGTCTGCATAAAGTGATCGTTTATAGCGCCATCGCCACAGGCACGAGCTTCATTTTGTTTTCCGCATCGCCGTGGTTTTACCTCTCGCTGGCCATCATGCCCGTGATCGGGTTCGGCGTAATGCGCCAAAATGCCTCGGCCAATACTTCTATCCAGATGCTGATCCCGGACGAGTATCGCGGCCGCGTCATGTCGTTGTATGCGATGACGGTGGTCGGGCTTGGACCGTTTGGCAGCCTGGCGGCCGGAGCCATTGCGCATGCGGTGGGCGCCCGCTGGACCGTCTTCGCGGGTGGTGTTCTGGCGGTGGTGGCGGCGTGGGTGTTTCACGTGAAGACGCATGAACAAACAAGGTAAGAGATTTAAGCCCAAGAGTAACCGGCAACGGTGGACCGCGCTTCTGCTGTTTTTCGGCAGTCTTGGGTGGGCCCAAACTGACTCGCGAGCGATTTTCGAGGAGATCGGGAAGGATCTGGGCGAGCTTACCGAGATCACCGGGTTGAAAATGCAGCACAAAGTTCCGTTCGACCTGATCACCAAAGACCAGGTCAACCAGTTCTTGAAAGATCGCGTGCGTGAAGTTACAACGCCTGAGGATTTACGTATTGAAGAGCTGGGACTGAAGAAGTTCGGCTTTGTGCCACAGGATTTTGATCTGGCGAAACAGACGGTGGATCTACTCACTGAACAGGCGGCCGCCTTTTACGACTATCACAAGAAGAAACTCTACATAACCGACTGGGCGCCGTCGGATATGCGGCAGGCGGCGCTGGTGCACGAACTGGCACACGCGCTGGCGGATCAGCACTTTCATCTGGAACGGTTCATCAAGCAGGGCCGGGATGACGACGATCTTTCGATGGCGCGCACAGCGGTGATGGAGGGGCAAGCCACGTGGCTGATGTCGGAAGCCATCAAACGAAGAACGGGCCAGTCGCTCAAGGGGTCGCCAAGATCGGTGGAAACAATGAGCCGCGCAATGGAAACTGGCGGCAGCGACTATCCCGTGTTCGAATCGGCTCCGCTCTATTTCCGCAAGACGCTGGTATTTCCCTACACGCAGGGGATGCTGTTCCAGAATGCCGTATACGAAAAGATGGATCAAGGCGCATTCGCCGCAGTCTTCCGGCGGCCGCCGGTTTCGACGCAGCAAATTCTGCATCCACAGAAGTATTTCGACGCCGTGATGCCGACGCGCCCCGCGCTGCCCAAGTTTTCGATGCGCGGCTACAAGCGCCTGGTGGCGGGTACGGTGGGCGAGATGGACCACGCCATTTTGATCGAGCAATATCTGGATGAGCGGCTCGCGGGCCAGCTGGCGACGCATTGGCGAGGCGGGCTCTATGCGCTCGATGAGAATAAGCGCGAGCACCACGTGGTTCTGTCGTACGCCGTCGAATGGGATGGTGCGAGTGCGGCGCGGCAGTATTTCGGGGCGTACCAGGAGGTGCTGCGCAAGAAGTGGAAGAGCATCGAAGTGGCATCGAGCAGCGAGGGGACGTTCACGGGCCGCGGCGACGACGGCTATTTTGTCGTACGGCTGGAAGGCGCGATCGTGAGCAGTCTCGAAGGCCTGCGCGACCCTGCGGTAAACTGAAAACCATGTCCGGCAAATTGTGTGCGATTTTCTTATGCCTGGCGTTTCTGGCGCTTGGCGCCACCAGCGACAAAGCGATGCGGCCATCGCCCGATTTCGCCGTCAGCCTCACGGACGGCACCCAAATTCACCTCAACCAGTATCAGGGCAAAGTCGTTGTGCTGGCGTTCATTCTTACTTACTGCCCGCATTGCCAGTTGACCGTACAGACGCTTGCCAAAATGCAGCAAGAGTATGAGCCGCGCGGGTTGCAGGTGATCGCATCGGCCATTGAAGATATGGCTTCGCTGGCGGTGCCGGACTTCATCAAGAAATTTCAACCGGGCTTTCCGGTGGGATTCAGCCCGCGAAACCTGGTGCTGGATTACTTGCAGCACCCCGTGATGTTCCGGCTGCTGATGCCGCAGGTCGTGGTGATCGACCGCAAGGGAATCATACGCACACAGCTTGCGGGCGACGATAAGTTCTTCGATAAAGCCGAGCAGGAAAAGAATTTCCGCGAACTGCTGGAACCACTGTTGAAGGAAGGCACGGTCCCGCCGCTGGCGCGCCGGAAGAAGGCGAAATAGCGGAGCATTCGCGCCGCGCGCTCGGCCGGGCCCAACCCCTCGTCATCTGGAACACCTTCTGCTTTTCGATAAGCGCCCTACTTGTACTTTGCGTATTCGGTGGCGATGCCGGCGCTCTGATGATCGCCAGTGTGGATGATCACCCGGTAGCGGAAGCGAATGGCCTTGCCGGGCTCGACGGTCATGCTGCCATCGGCGGTTTTGTCGTTCAGAAAATCATGTAAACCGAAGATATTGGCGGCGAACAACCCATAGCTGCGTGAGTGCCAGTATGTCGGGTGGCGCGGGTTCGCGGGGTGATCGAGAATCGCGATGCCGAGCTTCTCGCCATCGATTTCGCCCGCGTAATCGACCCAATTCGCGCGATGTCCCCAAACCTGCGACTCGCCGCGGCCGCCTTCGGAATCGACCATCAGGCCGGTTCGCTTGGGAGTAGGGAGGGCTTCCTTGTTGGGTTCTTCCAACTGCGGGGCCAGGCGGATGGCGAATGTTCCTTCCTTGGTGTCGCCGAAGGTAATTTTCTCAATGGGCGTAAGCGTGATGTCGAAATCGATCACGCGGCGAGACGGTTCCGCGTAAAACGTCATAGTGCGCGATTCAACCAGCAAAGCTTTGCCGTTCGGATTGACCCAATCGAAGCTGGCATCGATCACGCCGGATTCTTTGCCGCCAGAGATTTTGCCGGCGCGTTTGAGCACAATCTTGGCGTTCTTGCCGCCATGCTGTGAAGGCTCGTTACTCCAGAAATCGAACCCGTTGACATTGCCGTGGCTGAACCAGAGGCCGCGATGATGCGGATGGTCGTGAGTCTCGCCGGGCGCATTCTCCATTGGATAACGGCGCGTTACTATCTTGCCCGATGCGGAGCGCAATGGATGAAGATACGGCTTGGCGGTGTCCGCTCCGCAAAACATAGTGGTGAATGGTTGGCCGTTAATAATTACCGATATACGACCTTCACTCCTTTGGATATCCACCTGGGCCGAAAGCGGCACGGCCAACAGAAAAAACCAGTAGGACGTTTTCATAAACGGAATTACATTATAGATGGGTATGTGGATCGGCGAAGAGGCGAAGGGCCATAGTGACAAGGCGGGTCTCGGCCGTCGGGGTTTGTTGCGGCAGTTCGTCGAGTGGTTGGATGCGCACGACCGGACGCCCGATGAGCTGCTGGGGCTCTGCCTGGAGCGCATCTCGGCGCGCGATGAGCAACTGCACGCCTGGGTGCAGGTGGCGCCACAGCCATCGCCGGGCAACGGGCCGCTGAACGGAATTCCGTTCGGAGCAAAAGATATTTACGAGACGCTCGGTCTGTCGACCGAGTACGGCTCGCCGTTATATCGGGGACGTAAAGGAGCGACGGATGCGCGCCTGATCACCGAGCTTCGTAAGCTTGGCGCGGTGCTTGTGGGAAAAACGCACACAACCGCATTCGCCTATTTCGATCCGGGGCCGACGCGCAATCCGCATCAACCCGACCATACGCCGGGCGGCAGCTCGAGTGGTTCAGCGGTGGCGGTGGCGGCGGGCATGGTGCCGTTCGCCTTGGGCACGCAGACGCTGGGCTCAGTGCTGCGCCCCGCGTCGTTCTGTGGCGTGGTGGGGTTCAAGCCGAGTGTCGGATTGCTGCCGCTCGAAGGCGTGCTGCCATTCGCGCCATCACTCGATACGGCGGGACTGTTCACGCAGTCGGCGGATGACATGCAGCTGCTCTGGACGCGCATGGGCCACCCGGCCGGCTCGGCCAGGCGCAGCCTCTCGATTCCCTCGCTGATGCCGCCGGTCGAGCCGTCGATGGAATGTGCGTTCAGGCGGACCATGGAGCGGCTCGATCCGCATTTCAGTTTCAACGTGGTCGAAATGCCGGCGCGTTTCGCGGAGATGGCGCCGGCGGTGAAGCGCATCTGCACCTACGAAGGCGCGCGCACGCACGAAGCTCGCTGGCGCGAGCATGGCAACGCCATCGGCCACCAACTGGCGCAACTGGTGGAAGGTGGCTT
>DATLVQ010000627.1:0-3270 GCA_035577325.1 Bryobacteraceae bacterium
GGTTCCCCAGGTCGCGGGACGGTGTGGAATGTCCAGATCAGTTTGCCGGTCTTGGCATCCCAGCCGCGAATGTCACCGTACGCACCCTGGCTGGGCGAACCCTCTCCATTGCTGCATCCGGTGATGACAATATCGCCAAAAACCGCGGGCGGCGAGTCCAACTCATACCGCCCGTCTTTTAAATCGCCCAATACCCCCTGCTTCAAATCTACGCGGCCTTCGTTGCCGAATCCCGGCGCGGGTTTGCCGGTAGTCACATCCAGCGCCAGCAGAAAATACTTGTTGCCCGCGAACACGCGCGCGTGCAGGCCGCCGGCACCGGGCCAATACGCGAGACCCCGCAGGGCCACCGGCGCCGCATCGTACTTCCACAACAACTCGCCGGTCTCAGGCACCAGGGCATACACGCCATCGGGCGCCGTCACATACATCGTTCCATCCACGACAATCGGTATCGCCTCCGATCCCGGCTTTCCCGTACGAAACGTCCAGGCGAGTTTCAACCGTTCGACGTTGCCCGCATCAATCTGCCGCAAGGTGGAAAACCGCATCGCGCCCGGATCATTGCCATAGGAAGGCCAATCCGTCTGGGCGAAACCGGCGGCGGAGAGCAACAGCAGTGCAGCAAATCGAGTCACACCACTACTCTATCCGATCCACGCTTTCCCGCAGGCTGCGTCCCCGGCAGGTGCGAAATCCCATACATAGCAATGGACAGGCGGGCATGCCTATCCTACCTTTAAACATATGTGGACCCATATGTTCGCGCTCAACCTGCCGCTGGCGGAGAAGATTCTGCGCCCGGCCATCGTCTACGCCTTCATCGTGATCATGCTCCGTGTCTTCGGCAAACGCGAGCTGGCGCAGCTGAACCCATTCGACCTGGTGGTGCTGCTATCGGTGTCTAATACCGTGCAGAACGCCATCATCGGTGACGATAATTCCGTGACTGGCGGGCTGATCGGTGCTTTTACGCTGTTTGCGGTCAACTATCTGGTGATCCGGTTCCTGTTCAAGCACCGCCGCCTGGATGAGATTCTGGAGGGCACGCCCACTTGCCTCGTCGCGGACGGGAAAATATCTCACGCGGGGCTGGCCAAGGAGCTGATCAGCGAGTCCGAGCTGCTGACGGTCGCGCATCGCCAGGGATTCGCGCACTTGGACGAGATTCACCACTGTACGCTCGAGCCGGGTGGGGTGTTCTACTTCGAGGCCAAAGAGCCGCGCCCGCACGATCGCCAGCACGCAGCCGTGATGAAGCGGCTGGAGGATCTAAGCGGGCAGATTGACGATCTGCGCCAACTAGTCCGCACGCAATGAAAGGGCCGTATCGACACGCCAAATGCCCGTGAAATCGGCGAAGTAGCACTCGACGTCGACTTCGGGGATAGCTAAGCGCACGCACGCGGCAGCACGCGACAACTCAGCGCGATGATGGTCCGCCTCAGCCGCGGCATCGTGGTTGAACCTCGCCAGGCCGCCACATGCGCCGCAGTCCGAGTGCGCGATTAGGATCACGCGCCCGACGTCGTGCAGCTTGCGGGAGAGGCGAAGCTGATCGAGCAGAAAGCTCTTCTCGATCTCGCCGTCCGCAGAGGCGAGCGCCCTGGCGCCGCCCGCCACACGGATCGTGTCCACGCGCTCCAGGTTGAGGCGCTTAAGAAACTTTTGCACCATCAACGTGAAGCGGTCGTCGAAGCAGTAAACGGCCACGGCATCGCTTCGATAAAAACCGATTACGGAATCAAATTGAAAATGGAAAGCTTTTTCCATGCCTATGTCTTACGCGTTGACACTCCGGCGCGCTTTCAACTCCGCGAGGAGCTTGTCGACCTGATCTTCCTTTTCAAGCGCGGCCAGCCGATCTTCCACATCGCTCGCGGCGAGCTCGGATTTGGCCTGGCTCACGGCTTCGGAGTGCATAACCTTGCGAGTCATGCGATCAAAGGCCGCGGCTTTGGAGCCGTCGCCGATCGCGATCTGTGCATCACTGGCCTTGCCCAGCGCCCGCGAGCGGTGGTGCTGCGCGACCAGCATGTCGCTCTTGGCTTCGGCTTCGGCCAACTTTTGTTCCAGCTTATGCAGCGCCGATTTCAAGTTCTCGACCTGCAACTTCTGGTCGGCAATCTGTTGGTCGAAACCCTCGCTCATCTGTTGGTAACTCATTGAGCGCTCGAGCGCCGCGCGCGCCAGATCGTCCTGCTTTTTGTCCACGGCCAGCTCCGCTTTGCGCATCCAGTCGGCCTGCTTGTCGAGATTCTCCTTCTTCTTTTTCTCCAGCAGATGCTGGTCGGCGATGGAGATTGCCACCTGCGTCTTGACTTGCATCAGTTGATTTTGCATGTCGAGGATGATCTGCTTGATCATCTTCTCGGGCTCTTCCGCCTTATCGATCAGGTCGTTTAGATTCGCCCGCATTAATGTTGAAACTCGTTCCAATAGTGCCATGAAATTCTCCTTTCTATTGACTCATGAGTGCCTACGACTTGCCATCCGCCGGCGGCTTGGCAGGCTTGTCGCCGATGGACCGCACTTTGCCGAGCAGCTCCGACATCTGCATGCCCGACAGCGTCTCGAACAGCGCCGGAATCTGCGCCGCCATCTTGGTGATATCGCCGGTGATCTTGTGCATTCCCGCGGCATCACCGTTGCCGGTCGAGACAATCGTGATCTTGTCGACGTTGGCCAGAGGCGCCGCCAGCGCGCGCACTACTTCCGGCATGTTGGTGAACAGCTTGTCGACTACCGCCGCCTGGTTGTACTCCTGGTACGCCTCAGCCTTCACGTTCATGGCCTTCGCTTCGGCTTCGCCCTTCTTGAAAATGATCTCGGCTTCGGCTTCACCCTGCGCGCGCGTAGCGCTCGCGTGGCCTTCGGCTTCGGCGATGAGCCTCTGCTTCTCGGCGGCGGCCAGCGTTTCGATGCGCTGCCGCTCGATCTCGGCCTGCTTCAGCACCGTGGCGACCAGCTCGCGCTCGCGTCGCAGGATTTCGGCATCCTGCACTTTGATCTGCTGCTCTTTTTCCACCTGCTGCACTTTGACCGATTCCATGACCACCTGCTGCTGCATGACGTTGGTCTGAATCTCGTAAGCTTTGTCGGCTTGCGCCTGCTGCTTCTTGACCGTTTCCAAGTAGGTGGCTTTCTTGATTTCGAGATCGCGTTGCGCCTCGGCCTGCTTGGCCTGCGAAGCGGTCTGCGCCTCAATCCGTTTTTGATCCGCTTCGGCCGTCGCGACCGCCGCTGCCAATTGCGCGGATGCCGTGGCGA
>DATLVQ010000628.1:0-7817 GCA_035577325.1 Bryobacteraceae bacterium
GCGAAGCACTCGACAACGAGCGGATGGCACGGGTCAACATCGTCGTGAAAGACGCTCGCGCTGCCGTGACCCCGCCGGAACTCCGCGAGGGTGCGCCCGAATGCTTCGTGCTGCCACAGGTTCCAATTTAGCGACGCCGGAAGAATGAAGATCTCGCTGGCGTCTGCGCCGGCTTCGTGGTCCAGCACGCGATCGAGCCCGTGCTCGCCGGCATTTTCTCCGGGATGCATCGCCATCGATGCCAGGCGAACTCGCGGCGTGAATCCCAGAATACGTGCGGCTGGCTCTGCAAGGGCTTCTGCCTGCGCGACCGCGCGATTCCAGTCTGGTTGATGCGGAAGAAGATCGCCCGCGAGGACGAATGCGGGCGGGGTCACGCGCTACCGTTCACGCGGCTTTGAGCCGGCCGCCGACGCGGTCATGCTTCACCATCGTGGCCAGCACGTCCACCATGGCGCGCACGGCCAGCAGCGCGGTGATATCGGAAATGTCATAGGGCGGCGCAACCTCGACCGCCTCCATGGCGACGATTCCTTCTTTGGCGACACCGTGCAGAATAGCCAGCGCCTCGCGCGGGAGGAAACCGCCAGGTTCGGGCCAACCCGTGCCGGGCACGAAGCCGGCGTCGACGGAATCGATATCGAAGGAGAGATACACCGCACTTGCGCCTTTCCAAGCGACTTCGAGCGCGATCTCGATGGTCTTGGCGATGCCGATGCGCTCGATGTCGTGAATGGTCAGCACGGTCGAGCCGCGTTTGCGGCCCTGCGTCACGCCGGGGCGGGGCACCTGCCATCCGCCGATCCCCACTTGAACAAGATTGGTCGGCGGGCAATTCGGAATGTTCGTCGCGTGGAACCACGGGCAGGTGTGCATGATCTCGTCCATGTCTTTTTCCTGAGTGTCGATGTGACGGTCGAGATGAATGATGCCCACTTTGCCTTCGACGCATTGCGCCACGCCGCGCACGCACGGATAGCCGATGGAGTGGTCGCCGCCCATAATCATGGGCAGCGTGCCTTGCGAGAGTACATGCGCGACGGCTTTCGAAATCTGATCGTGGCTCTTGGTGATGTTGGCCGGGCAGAAGACGTCGCCCACGTCGCACATCTTGAGCGATTCACGCAGGTCGACACCGAGCTCGAAGTTATATGTGGTGTAAAGCGAAGAGATGCGGCGAATACCCTGGGGGCCGAAGCGCGTGCCGGCGCGATAAGTCGTTGCGATATCGAAGGGCACGCCCAGGAAAGCGACGTCGTATTCGCCCACCTTGCGAACGTCTTCCAGGTACGGTGTTTTCAAGAACGTGTTGATGCCGGACCAGTGCGGCAGTTCACCGCGTTGGAAGCAGCTGATCTCGGACTTGTCCTGAATGGAATCGACGCACTCGAGACCAAACTCTTTGCCTCGGCGGACCTCCTGCTTCCACTGCGTGGAAGGAAGCGCTGCCTCTTCCTGGAGCGCTTTCATGCCTTGCAGGCCGGTGAAATCGGGCAGTGCGCGCTTGTGTTCGCGGTGGTTGGGAGCGTGGCGGTGATAAAAAGCCATGTGGATTGAGTCACCCATTTTAGCCGAGATGAGGCTGGGAACCAAATTTGAAAGCCTCGTATTTTCAGAAGGTTTCCGGCAAAGAAGTTTTTATGCGGACCATTGAAAACGTTTATGCGCGAACCGTGATTTTTGGCGTTGCGCGTAGGCTATACTACGGACAACCTCGGGCCACGCCGCCCGATTGCGCACTATTTCCGGCCAGGATCGCCGGAGCCAAGCCACCAGTCTGGATCATGCAAATCGGAATTCCACTCCCGGTCCCTTTCCCAACGAGTCGACGACGCCGCGACGCCACTTGCACGGTCGCACTGCTATTGGCGGCGGCTAGTGTCGCGCAGGCAGTCGACGTTGGACGTGCCGCTGTACGTCCCGGGACGCTGCCCGGCCACTGGATCACCGGCGGTCCGAGATGCATGGAAGTGCCGGATTGGCAGGTTCACGAATACAATTCGGATTTTTACATTCTGCGCGAATCCGGGTGCACGCACTTCGAAAAGCCGTTCCTCTACTTGTTTTTTGGAACGGACAGAGTGCTGCTGGAGGACACTGGCTCAGGAAATAGCGGCGCCGCGCGTGCCGTGAACGCAGTCATTGCGAAGTGGCTGCGGCGCAACCACCGGGAATCGATTCCGCTGGTGGTGGCGCATTCGCATTCACACGACGATCACCGTGCAGGCGACGCCGGGTTCGCTGGACTGCCGGGCACGACGATGGTCCCGCTGACAGTTGCCGGAATGCAGCAGTTTTTCGGGATCAAGAACTGGCCGGACGACACGGGCGCGATCGATCTCGGCGGCCGCGTCATCGATGTGATTCCGATTCCCGGTCACGACAAGCTCGGCGTGGCGTTCTACGACCGGCAGACGGGCGTTCTACTCACAGGTGACAGCCTCTATCCGGGGCGGCTTTACGTGCCCGATTTCGCGGCATTCACGCGCAGCACCGAACGGCTGGTTGCGTTCACGAACGGCAAAGTAATTACGCACATCCTCGGTTGTCATATCGAACAATCGCGTATGCCGTATGTGGACTATCCGATCGGGTCAATGTACCAGCCAGAGGAGCATTCGCTCGAGCTGGCGCGGGCCCACTTACTGGAGTTGAACGATGCGCTGCGGGGCATGCAATCCAATCCGATGCGAGTGCCACTGCGCGATTTTACGATTTATCCCACCAACGATGAGGTGTGGAAGGTGCTCGATGCGCTGGAGAAGAAGACGCAGGAAGAGCAGCGTCGTTGTATGTGGGACCAGGCGGAATGCAGATGATGTCGCGACGCGCATGGGCTGGCGTGCTCGCCTTGGGAATGCTCCCCGCGGCGCAGTTGCCGCTGGCCGCGCAGAAGCCCGCGTTTACGGTGGGCTGGTCGGTCTACGTGGGCTGGAACCCGTATTACTACATGGCTAAGTCCGGCATCATGAAGAAATGGGCGGACAAGTACGGAATCTCGATCAAGGTGCAGCGCTTCGATTACGCACCGTCGCTAGAAGCATTCGTCGCTAAAAATATCGATGCCTGCGCCATGACCAACATGGAAGCTCTGGACATGCCCGCGGCCTCAGGCGTGGACACAACGGCGATTCTGGTGGGCGATTATTCGAACGGCAACGACGCCGTGCTCACGCGCAACGGTGTTACGTTGAAAAACCTGCCGGGTAAGAAGCTGCTCTTAGTCGAAAAGACCGTGTCGCAATATTTGTTTGAGCGGGCTATGGCGATGAACGGACTCGAGTCGCAGATCAAGCGCGTGCGCCTCGTGAATACGTCCGACTCCGATATCGCGGCGGCGTTTATGAGCGACACTTCGCACGAAGCCGTGGTGACGTGGAAGCCGCTGGTTTCGCAGATCTCAAAGCTGCCGGGCGTGACCAACATTTTTAATTCGTCGCAGATTCCCGGCGAGATTCTGGATCTCACCGTCGTCCGCACGGAAGTGTTGAACCGCAAGGACGGCTCCGGACAAAAGCTGGCCCAAGCGCTGGCGGGCGCGTGGTACGAGACGATGGCGCTGATGTCCGCCAAAGGTCCCGCAACCGACAAAGTGCTGGCGGGGATTGCGGAGGGGTCCCAGGATTCGCTGGCATCCTATAAAGAACAGCTCAGCACCACGCACATGCTGTACACGGCGCAAGCCGCGCTACAACTCGCGACGTCGCCGGACATGAAGCAGAAGATGACGCTGGTGCAGCAGTTTTGCTTCAGCCACGGGCTGCTGGGAGAGAACACGAAGTCGATCGAGGATGTCGCCATCCGCTATCCAGATGGCACGGTCAAAGGCAAGCCGGATCGTGTACGGTTGCGCTTCGAAACCACGTACATGCAACTCGCCAGCGAAGGGAAGCTCTGACGCCATGAGCCTGCTAAGGATCAACGTCAAACCCAGCCGCGCGACCTGCTGGGTGCTGTCCTGGCTCTTGTTCGCCGCGGGCATCGGCCTATATTTTTACACGGCGCAACGGCGGCACAAGGAAAATCCGGACGACCGGGTGGTGCCCACGCTGGCGCAACTCGCCGCGGGGATTTATCAGGCGTCGATGAGTCCGGATGCCGATGAAGAGCCGGCCGCCGACGCCGCCAGCCAATCCGCGCTCCAGCGTTTTCGCAACGGCATGCTCTGGAAAGATACGGTAGCCAGCGCGCGCCGCTTCTTTTGGGGCTTGGCGCTGCTCATTCCAGCCGTGCTGCTCGGCTTGCACATGGGCGTCTTTCCGTATTTTGGCGTATTTTTTCTGCGGTTTATTCTTTTCTTCGACAAGATCATCGCGCTTTCGGTGCTGCCGATTCTGTTTATCGCCTTCGGCATCGATGAGCTTTCGAAAGTCATGCTCATCGTGATCGGCGTCACGCCCACTATCATTCTGGACACGTTTAATCTCACGCGCAGCGTGCCGCCGGAGCAGCTGGTGAAAGGCTTCACGCTGGGCGCGAGCGATTTCGACGTCGCCTACCGCGTGGTGCTGAAACAGCTCTGGCCGCGCGTGCTGAACAGCATTCGCCTGAACCTGAAGCCACTCATGCTGTTCTTGTTCGCCGGCGAAATGATCGCCTCGACCGACGGCCTGGCGTATCGTATCGCTCTGTTGCGCCGTCACATGGGAATGAACATCATCATTCCCTACGTTCTCTGGGTTGCATTGCTGCTGTTCCTGGTGGATCTCACCATGCGGCTACTCAACAGGAAACTACATCCATGGTTCCGGGAAGCCTGACCACGGGCGTCCAAACGCTCCTCGATGTTGCACCGGCGGCGGCCGCTCCCCTGATCCGCCTGGAGAATATCCATGTCACTTACGCGCTCACGGACGGCGCGCGGAAGAACGTGCTGGACGGAATCGATCTCGCGATTCGCCCGGGTGAGTTTATCTCCGTCGTCGGGCAGACGGGCTGCGGCAAATCGACATTGCTGCGCTTGATTCTCGGCGCGGAGCTTCCCACCAGCGGACGCGTGCTGGTTGAGGATCGCAAAATCACGCGCCCGGATCGTGACCGCGGCTACGTTCCCCAAAAATATTCGCTGTTTCCCGACAAAACGGTGATCGAGAACATCACGTTTGGGCTTGAGGTTGAGTACTTCAACCTGCTCACCCGCCTCACGCCGCGGTTCTACCGTCGACGCAAAGAGTTTCGCGCGGAAGCCATGCGCCATCTCCGCCGGATGGGGCTGCACGAATCGGACGCCGGCAAGTACCCGGACCAGCTCTCCGGCGGTATGCAGCAGCGCGTGGCGATTGCGCAGGCGCTCGTCATGAGGCCCAAGATCCTGCTGATGGACGAAGCGTTCAGCGCGCTCGACCCCGGCACGCGCGCGGGCATGCAGCGGCTCATCCGGCAAGTGTGGCGGGAAACCGGGACGACGGTGTTATTTGTGACGCACAATATTGCCGAGGCGGTGCATCTGGCAACGCGTGTGATTGTGCTGGCTAAGGGGCGGGGCGACGGTGCTCAGGAGGTTGGTTCGGGAATCGCGCTCGACCTTCCGGTGCCGGACGCGGGCGATCGACTCTCGGCGTCCCGATTCGATGAAGAGTTCGCGCCGGTCATCGAGCAGATCGAGCAAGCCACCGGGCATTGCCTGTCGCAAGAGGAAGAAGAGACGGCGTAAGCTATTCCAGTGCGCCCACGGCGGCCGTGAGCGCTTTTGCCAGCCCAAACCGGCACATTACCTTCACGGCATCGAACCCCAGCCAGCCCGCCATCGTGCGCAACTCGCGAGCCAGCGGTTCCGCAACCTGGCCGGGTTTGGCATGCGCCTCGAGATGTGCCGCGAGCACCAGCAGACGCCGCGCGCCGCGATCCGCTTTGAGATCCAAGCGGGCCACCAGTCGGTCGCCGAGCAGGAACGGCAAGACGTAGTAGCCCCAGCGGCGCTTTTCCTGAGGCAGATAGATTTCGACGCGGTAGTCGAAGCCGAACAGGCGCGCGGCGCGATCGCGGTACCAGATCACTGGATCGAACGGCGATAGCAACGCCGCGGCGTTTATGCGGCCAGGCGACGTTGCGTCCTGGTGGAGATACGCCGTCTCCAGCCAGCCTTCGACGCGCACGTGGCGAAGCTGGCCAGCTGCTACCAACTCCACTAAAAGCGGGCGCGCCTCCCGAATCGGCATGCGGTAATAGTCGGCGAGGTCGGCCGCAGTCCCCACGCCATGCGCGCGGGCAGCCTGCCCCAGCAGTTCGCGCTGCGCGTCTTCACGTTCCACCCTTCGCTGGTGATGCTGCGCGGGAATCAGGCGCTCCGCCAGATCGAACACGCGGGAGAAGTTCGGGCGGCGCTGGGCAACGGCCAATTTGCCTCGCCCGAAGTGGGCTTCGAGTACGGCCCTCGGAATCGTTCCCACCCAGGCGTCGCCCTGAATGCGGCGTGGCAAGCCATCGGGATCCGCCAGATCGTCCGCGGCCAGAGGTCCGCGCGTTCGCACCTGGTCTAGCACTGATTCGACATAGTCCGGGATCTGGGCCATGATTTTTTCAAAACCCCAGGGGCGCACGCGGTGAGTTTCCATGCGGTGGCGCAGCAGTGGCCAGGTTTCAACTGGCAGGATCGACGCTTCGTGCGCCCACTGTTCGGTGAACTCGCCTCGCCCGTAGACAACTTCATCGAACTGCTTGCGCCGGTAAGGACCGAGCCGCGAGAAAGGCACCTGATAGTGCGCAGGCTCCAGGACATTGACGTAGTCGATTTGCAGCAGGCCGAGTTGGCGGATGGTGCGGCGCAAATGATCCGCGGTCACACGCCGGGGCCGCGGGCGATCGAAGCCCTGCGCCGCGAGGGCGATGCGGCGCGCTTCACTCAACGAAAGATCGGAGCGCGGCATTTTTGATAGATGAAAGAAAATCTCGGCGTCTTAGGCGTACTTGTGGCGCGTTGCCGTCCAGCGGGCCTCGCCGTATTCGTCGAGACCCACCCGGCCTTCCATGGTATTGCCGTCCACCTTGCCGGAGAAATCGTAAGTCAGCCGCTTGCCCTCGTACCGGTGAGAGCTGTGGAAACGGACTTCGTTCGCCGCCACCGACCCATGAAGATCGCCTGCGAGCATCTCGCCGCGGTGCAGGCCCACCAGTTCCGCGCCTTTCTGCTCGAGAAAAACCGTATGCCGGGCCGAGCCGCGTTGAAACTGCAGCTGCGCATCCCATTCGCCGGCTACGTTTAACGGCTCACCCAATGGCACTGCAGGCGCCTCGATCTTTGGCGGTTTCGATAGCACGGCGTACAAGCGCTCCGCCGCGACGCTTTCATCGCCCGGAATCATCATGTAAGGCATGATCGAAACCATACTCTCCATTCTTTGCGGCCGCGCACCTCTCGCGCCTGCCAGCACGATACGAGGCTCGGTGTCGAGAAGATGCTTGGCGACTTCTTCACCCGTGATCCCCAGGCGCGCGCCGTCCCAATGAATCACCAGATGCGGCGCGTGGTTCGAGAGCCCTTCCGGCTGCCTAACCTCGGTCGTTACGCCGGCAACCTGGGTCACGCGCTTCGAAATGTGACCCAGCCATGCCTCCCACTCCGCCCACTCGGCCTTGTGGTCGCGCTTGGTCCACGCCTCGACCGCCGCCAGCATGCCCATGATCTCTTCTTTGCCGACTTTGAGCGACCTGCCGAACGCATGATGCGGCGCACTGTTCAACCAGGCGGCCTGCAGCAGGCTCTTATCCCCCAGCGCCAGCCCGGCGCACTGCGGTCCGCGAATGCATTTGCCGCCGCTATAGCCCACCACTGTCGCGCCGCGCGCAAGATGCACGTTGGGCATGGTGAGGACCTCGGC